>NZ_JBIDFE010000018.1:0-2543 GCF_046635605.1 Gilliamella sp. BG3 | reverse complement strand
TCATTATAATTCCTCTATTTAATATTTCAAGATATTGTTGTATTTATTTTTAAATTAGTTATTATCAATAATAGCTGAATATTTATGCTATTTTGGTATTTTAGCATTTTTTATAATCTAATTATATTTATTTTTTGTAAAGTTTTGTTAAGACGAAATATAAGATGTAGTATTTTACTAGGCCATTTGGAATGGCAACATATTTTCAAATAAAAAATTAAAGAGTAAGTGTTTTTTAAATTCAACGGGAGGAAAATAGCTTAACGAAGAATGTAATCGTTTATGATTATACCAATAGAAATAAGCCGAAAAAGCGCATTATAACTCAGTTGTTGAGTTGAAGCGTTGGCTTTTACAAACTCCTTTTTAATTGTTTTAAATGTCACTTTCACTACCGTATTGTCATTGAAATAAATCTAATTTTGATAATGGTTGTTTAATTTGGCTTAATGCCGACATAACAAGCTCTGCTGTTTTATGTTTACCAACATGATAACCAACAATCTACCTATCTTGTAAAGTTAATTAAAAATGATTATTTAAAAATCATTTTTACGATCAATCCAACGTTCATCTTTACAAAACTTAACAATTAAATCCCTCAATGCAGTTGCATCGTTTTTTTTAGTCATTATAATTAAGAAATTGTTTAAAGCATGATCGATTAAAGTTTAAACAAACAAGCATAAAAACCAAATAAAACAAAAATTTAGTTGACGGAGTTGTAGGTATGTATTATAATTTTCAACAGGCAACAGGCAACAGGCAATCTGGCAAACCTCTGATCTGAATTCGCCTGATTTTAGCAATCAACGTTCAGCATTTCACAATAACTTATTTTTCCGCGAAATTTTACGATTTTTCCCGAAATTATTTCAGCGATCTTTTTTGTTTCGGCAGATCTTTTTAGGACTATTGTTTATCTTGTTGCTACCATTTTCTTTTAGTAGCCAAGCCTTAAGTGCAACAACATCGGGAATGATTCATGGTAGTGCGCCGTATTTGACTTTCGACGGTAGGCGTATGACGGATACAAGTGGTTTTCTTTGGATAACAATATCGGATGCAGCAGGTAATAAACAAACATTCACGCCTACTACAAATCCCTCAAGTGAATCCAATCCAATTGAATTACTTAATCCTAATGATAAATTTACCAATGTTGAAATGTTGGTAGCAACTGATAGTAGTTCAATTCCATTAAATTCGGTAGTGAATTCGTTTCCGAATTATTGGGGTGATGATGATGGAGATGGTCAGGGGAGTGGCGGAATTACTGCAACAGGTAATTTAAATTTAACGATTAAAGACAAATATAACAAAACAGTAGCGCGTAATGAATCACTTGATATTTGTAAAGCACCATATAAAGTGACATTAAGTGCTACGGATGGTGAATTAAAAACGGAATATGGCATTCCACAAAATAGTAATTTTAGTGCGAGTAGTGTGGATTATTACATTAATCCTAAGCTTCCTCCGAAGGTTTGTTTTGTTAGGCCAAATTTAACATATAGTGTAGGAAGTTATGATGGTCCAATTTCAATATGGAATCCTGATAAGGGGTTTATTCCTCAATCTATTGTCCCATCATCTTATAATTTAAATTTTCCTACTACAGGGGCTAATAATTTATACTTTGATTTAGAGGTTGGTGGTAGTGTTGGTCATTTATCATGGATGATAGTCCCAAGCAGAGTGGGTAGTATTGAGATTTCAGTGCGACCAGCAGATTATGCAGCCAAAAACGTTCGTGTCATCTTATCAGGTCCTTATATCCCTGAATCACGGATGAATTCAAGTACTCCAGGTCCTGCAGCTCAGCCATCTCTGCCAGCGCGATTTGAATTGGTTGGTACAGATATAGATAATAAAGGTATCAAGGTCAAGTATGGATTTGAGTTAAAGCAGTGGTTTGTGCACCGTGGTACGGTTGCCGATAATTATTCTAATTCATTGTCTTGGTGTAGTCATATAGGTTATCGCCTTCCTAAAGTTAGGGATTTAACCAATGCTGTTTGTGCAGGTCTTGGTAGTGGTTCTTGGTGTCAAGGTGCAGTCGGCGCTACACCTTCGTCACCTGTTAATCATTATCAGCGTCGAATTGGTGCAGGTTTTTTTACAGAGTGGGGAAATATGAACGACTATACTCATGCTAACTTTCTCTATGACCACTACTGGACTACTGACACAACAGGGATTACTCAATTTCTTGTGGCTTCCGCCACTGGTTATGTCCGTGATCGTTCTCTAGATAGCATGGCTTATTCAGTTTGTACAACACCCTAGTTTTATTTATTAAGCACTGTGTAGTTGAGATAAAAAAATGAATATAAGCAATTGATAAGAATAGTTGCTTTGCAAGGACAACCAAACCTAACTAATGAAGTGAACGAACTAAAGTGGTTTGGTTGTATACTAGCACATAATCAATGAATAACTGTCTGATGACAGGTGAGTTGTTAATTGGAATGGCAACACATTTTCAAACAAAAAAATTAAGGGGTAAGTGTTTTTTAAATTCAACGGGAGGCAAGTAGCCT
>NZ_JBIDFE010000017.1:0-49889 GCF_046635605.1 Gilliamella sp. BG3 | reverse complement strand
TATGGTCGAGATGATGACGGGGATGATGGCATTAATGCAACTGGCAAATTAACGATTAAATGGCAAGATAGCAGTGGAAAAGATATTACGGAGGATGTTAAAGCTAACTCAAATAGGGAATTAGATTTTTGCAATGCACCTTATCAGCTCACATTAAGTGCAACGGAGGGCTACTTATCAACTGAATACGGTATACCTAAAACTACTTACTTTAATAATGCTAACCATAGTTACTATATTAATCCGAATCGAATAAATGCAAAAGTCTGTTTTGCACAGCCAAGTTTACACGCACAACAAGGTGATGAACAAAGGGAATATTGGGTTAGAAAAAAAGGTTTTAAAGTGCAACCATTTAACAACCCAACTAATAATTTTCCAACGACAGGCTCAAACAAAATGTTTTTCTACCTGCTGTTGGCAGGTATTACACCAGAGCAAGTTATTGCAGTCAATGGCTCAACAGTACAGGGAACTGAAGGGAACGTAACATTGCAATTAAGTGTGGCAACTACGCATGGTTGGGGAAGTATTAGCTATCCAGAGAGGGTGCGGGCTCTAAAAGTTGAACTAATTGGACCGACTCGAAGCTGGGAAAATAAAAAATTCTTACCAACAGAATTTAAATTATATTCTGATAATATTGGTGGTCACTTAATTTATAATTTTAAAATAGAGCGTTGGTTTATCCCTCTCTCTGGAGAAGCAAACGGGTATTGGAATGCACATAATTTTTGTAACAGTTTAGGATATGGTTATCGGATTCCTGGTGTTGAAGATTATACTAATGCGAATCGTCCAGATATTGGTTGGAATAGTGGTATACCTGGCAGAAATATCGATATGTACCGAAGAGCTTTAAGTTACCGAGACGGTAACCACTGGGTTGGAGGATTCTTTAATGAGTGGGGCGTTATGAGCGACGCAAATAGTGGTTATCCTGGTACTGACTGGAATGTCTACGACTATTGGGCTTATCAAATGCGAAGTAGGAATGAATGGTATAGCGTTGGTTCGGGTGGTGGTAACATTAATACTGTGGCTATTTCTAGTCATTTATATAATACAAATAGAGTAGCATGTGTAAGTCCTTAATGTGATAAAGTAACTCGATCGTTTGTCACAAAATAATAGCTAAAAAAGATTTATTAAATGGTACAGTTAGATGTTTGCAAATTGTTACCAGCTGGCAATAATGATCTGAAAAAGTAGCATATTATCCATCTAATTCATTATATTAATGGATGGATAATATGAAAATACAATTTATTTTATTACAACGCGCTCGCCTGATGTAGCGTGTTTAATTTCACCTAATAACCATGCCTTTTCACCATGATTATTTAGTAAAGTAATTGCTTTATCGGCTAACTGTTTTGGTAAAGCAATAATTAAGCCAACACCACAGTTAAAAGTTCGATACATTTCGTGACGGCTGACATTACCTGCTTTTTGTAACCAATTAAATATTTCAGGCCATTGCCAGCTTGCTTCATTAATTATGGCTTGTGTATTATCAGGTAATACGCGAGGGATGTTTTCCCAGAATCCGCCGCCTGTAATATGGGCAATGGCGTGCACGTCAACTTGAGCGATAAGATCAAGAACAGATTTAACGTAGATCTTAGTTGGTGCAAGTAAATGATCAGCAAGTGGTTTGCCGTTTAGTTGTTCGGTAGCAGGGTTTACGCCACTGACTTCAATTATTTTACGCACTAATGAATAGCCATTAGAATGAGCACCGCTTGATGCTAATGCAATTAATGCATCACCATCTTGTACTTTACTACCGTCAATCATAGCTGACTTTTCAACAACACCAACGCAAAATCCTGCTAAATCATAGTCATTACCATGATACATACCCGGCATTTCGGCTGTTTCACCGCCAACTAAAGCACAACCCGATTGTTTACAACCATCAGCAATACCAGTTACCACAGTGGCTGCAACATCAACATTAAGTTTGCCGGTAGCATAATAATCAAGGAAGAATAAAGGTTCAGCACCTTGTACAATCAGATCGTTAACACACATTGCTACTAAATCGATGCCGATTGATTCGTGGCGATTTAAATCCATGGCTAGACGTAATTTAGTTCCGACACCATCGGTACCAGATACTAAAATAGGTTCTTTATATTTTTGTGGAATAGCACACAGTGCGCCAAAGCCACCCAGTCCACCCATAACCTCAGGTCGTTTGGTTTCTTTAACAACAGATTTAATACGATTAACAAGTTCATTGCCAGCATCAATATCGACACCAGCATCTTTATAACTAAGAGAATTGTTGTTTGACACGGTAAGTAGTCCTTACAATAAAAAGTTGTTACTATTTTAGCAAGGATGAAATTTAATGGCGATTAATTATTTACAAAATAACCAATTAAATAAAATTACTAATTATTTTCAAACCAACTTTCCAAAATAATAATGGCAGAAGTTGCATCAACATGACCCTTTTCAAGTGCTCGATAACCTCGTGAAGCAAAAATATGTGATTTTGCTTCAACGGTCGATAACCGCTCATCTTGCAAATGTACTTGATAACCAAATCTGCCATGCAACCGATTAGCAAATTTACGAGCTCGGGCTGTTAATGGTTGTTCGGTGCCATCCATATTTAGGGGAAGCCCAACGACTAAAAAATCAGGTTTCCACTCATTTAATACCTTTTCGATAGCTTGCCAGTTAGGAATACCATCGCGAGCTTTAAACGAGCATAAAGGATTGGCTGTTTTAGTTATATCTTGTCCAATAGCCGCTCCAATACTGGCAGTGCCAAAATCAAATGCGATAATGGTTGCCATGGGTCATGCATTTCCCATTTGGTGTGAAATAGTATTCATATTGATTCCAAGTGATTGAGCGGCTTTTTGCCAACGTTCATCAATGGCAACTTCATAAATAATTTGAGGATCGGCATCAACCACTAACCAATCATTACGAGCAATTTCATTTTCGAGTTGTAGAGACTGCCAGCTTGAATAACCTAAAGCCAAAAAGATATTTTGGGGCTGTTCAGGAGAGCCGATTGATTTAAGTGCATCAAGCGAAGTACTAATCATCACATCATCTGAAATCTGAATACTAGAAGCAAACCCATCTAAAGGTGTGTGTAAAATAAAACCCTGTTCATCAGCAATGGGGCCACCACAAAATACAGGTTGTTCTAGTTCTGCGCAACTTGTAGGTGATGTAATTTCTAAACGTGCAAGAACGGTTGCCACATTAAGTTCAATAATTGGTTTATTAATCATAATCCCCATAGCGCCATCACGATTATGTTCACAAATATAAATAACTGAATGACTAAACATAGAATCATCAAGTGTTGGCATTGCGATAATAAAATGGTTTTTTAAATTCATAGTTTCACATTCAAGTTAATTTTATAATGCACATTTGCCAATTTTAACGTTGTGTTCAACATTACAGTGCATTAATAATTCTGGTTCATTTGTTTCTTCATTGATCGATTCTGAAACAATTTCAAAATTTTGAGAAAGATAAAAGTTAATCGCATTAGTATTTTTTTTATAAACATGTACCAACAGTTCGTTATGGCGTTGTTTTGCTTTTTCAACAAGAGCTTTACCTGTTCCTTGTCGGCGAAAAGCTTCATCTACAAATAGACCTGAAATATAATTTTCAGTTATACCGATAAACCCTTTAACTCCATCAAGGTCTTGAACGTATAAAGTAGACATTGGAATTAACATTTTTACTAAATCACAATTTTGTTTAAAAAACTCAGGATTGATAAAGTTATGAGCTTGCAAATTACCTTGCAACCATATTGTCATTACACTGTTTAAATCTGTGGTTTTATATTCTCTAATCATTGTTTAACTCTTTTTATTTAATCGATGTTCTATTGCGTCCATTAACATACCTGTAATTGAAAGGCCTGGGTTAGCTGCTTCAATTTCACGAACACAGGTTGGGCTGGTAACGTTAATTTCGGTTAACTTATCACCAATGATATCAAGTCCTACAAATAGTAGGCCTTTTTGTTTTAAAACTGGGGCGATGCTTTTAGCTATATGCCAATCGCTTTCGCTTAAGGCTCTAACTTCACCATGTCCTCCAGCAGCAAGGTTGCCACGAGTTTCACCTTTTTGAGGGATTCGTGCTAAACAATAAGGTACAGGTTCACCATCAACTACTAATACACGTTTATCACCGTCTTTAATCGCAGGAATAAAGTTTTGAGCCATACAATAACGTGTGTTATGTTCGGTTAACGTTTCAATAATCACTGAAACATTGGGATCGTCTTGTTTGATTCGAAAAATGGATGATCCCCCCATGCCATCAAGTGGTTTTAAAATGATATCATGGTGTTGTTCGTGAAAAGTTTTGATATGCTGCGTTTGACGTGTAACCAAGGTTTTTGGTGTAAATTCGGCAAACCAAGCGGTAAAAAGTTTTTCGTTACAATCGCGTAGACTTTGTGGTTTATTAACAATCAACACACCTTTAGCTTCGGCACGCTCTAGAATATATGTAGCATAGATATACTCAGTATCAAAAGGTGGATCTTTACGCATTAAAATTGTGTCAAGGTCACTTAGTGGAATCGTTTTTTCTTGCCCAAGTTCAAACCAATGATCTTTATCGTTATAAACTGTTAAAGCGCGAGTTGTGGCATAAGCTTCGCCAGTATCTAGAAAAAGGTCATTCATTTCAATATAAAAAAGTTCATAACCCCTTTTTTGCGCCTCAAGTAACATGGCAAAACTGGTATCTTTTTTTATTTTGATGTGACTAATTGGATCCATTACAATGCCCAGCTTTATCATGATGACTCCTTACCTATTTTGTCTTTATAAAATTGTTTTATACTGAAACATGGGTATTCCTGAAACTTTTTAACAGGTTTTTAATCATAATACCCAAATTAAAATTTAATATTTGTTGTTATCATACTCGTTACAAGTTCAGTTGCAAAGCAATCATTACTTATCATTTGTATAAGATATATTTATCCAAGATCGCCTAAATGTACTTGTAAGGCGGTGAGAGCCGTTAATGCTGCAGTTTCTGTTCGCAACACTCTAGGACCGAGTAAAATGTCAGAAAAATGATAGTTATGTGTCATGCTAATTTCATTATCAGATAAACCACCTTCAGGTCCAATTAGTAAGTAAATTTGTTTATGCGTATTAGTTAACTGTTTAATACCATATTCAGCTTTGGGATGTAGATTGAGTTTTAAGCCTTCGGTCAAACTAGCACACCAACTTTCTAACTTCATTACTGGATGAATAACTGGAATCACGTTTCGACCGCATTGTTCACAAGCAGAAATAACAATTTTTTGCCATTGCTGAATTTTCTTTTCGAGCCTTTCTTCATGAAGTTTGACGCCACAACGTTCAGAAAGGAGTGGGGTGATACTCGCTACGCCTAATTCGACTGATTTTTGAATTGTAAACTCCATTTTTTCACCGCGTGAAATCACTTGCCCTAAGTGAATATCTAATGGTGATTCACGATTATCTAAAATGGGCAAAGAGGTTTTTACTGTAACTGTTTTTTTATTGATTTCATGTATAACTGCAGGAGTAATATGGTTTGAACCATCAAATAAAATAATATTTTCACCTACTTTCATGCGTAACACGCGAATAAGATGGTTAAATGCATTATCATCTAGGGTAACAAGACTATTTGGCTCAATGGTAAATGGTTGAAAAATTCGAGTCATAATTTTGTATATCTTATATTATTTGCAATAAATTATAGCGTAATTTAACAAGATTCGGTAATCTCTATTTAATGTAACTTATGTTTTGGAATCAGGTATGAATACATATAGCAAAGATAGGGTATTAATCGAAGGATTAACTGTTTTAACCACCATCGGCGTATATGAGTGGGAAAAGACCATCAAACAAAAATTAATTATTGATCTTGAAATGGCGTGGGATAATAAACCTGCTGGAGAAAGTGATAACGTATCACTTTGCTTAGATTATTTTGTGGTTAGTCAAAC
Organism: Gilliamella sp. BG3; assembly: GCF_046635605.1. Lineage (NCBI taxonomy): Bacteria > Pseudomonadati > Pseudomonadota > Gammaproteobacteria > Orbales > Orbaceae > Gilliamella > Gilliamella sp. BG3. Next base: position 43,885 of record NZ_JBIDFE010000017.1, on the reverse strand, counting down.
TATAACACAATTGGTTGAATGTTCGAATTTTGAATTGATTGAATGTGTTGCTGAGCGTATTGCTGAGCGTATTATTAAACAATTTTCGGTTAATTGGCTTAAAGTTAAAGTATCCAAACCGAATGCAATAGCTAATGCTCGAAATGTTGCTGTAATAATTGAACGTACGGCAAATAAATAAACTAACTAGTGGTAAAGATACTGTAACAATGATAGATAATAAAAAGCAAGATTTAATTAATAACAAAAAACATCATACAGCTAAAGGGTTTAGGCACGACGAATCTTTTAAAATAAAAATAAGTGAGTTTTTGCGTTGGCGTTTTGAACGTAAAGTTTTACCTCCTAAAGAGGGTTATCACAACTTTAATCAGACGTGGTTTGAGAAAATAAATCTTGACTTGCCCGATGATAGAGTTTGGTGGATTGGTCACTCAACAACATTGATTCGTTTGGGCGGTAAAATGATTTTGACAGATCCTATCTTTTCTAAACGAGCTTCGCCATTACAATTGATCGGACCGAAACGTCGCACACCTCCAGCTTTAGAAATAGAACAACTACCGCAGATTGATTTTATTGTAATTTCACATAACCATTATGATCATCTTGATTATCATAGCATTCGGAAATTAATTGCGCGTTTTCCTAATATTGCAATAATGGCTCCTCTTGGTTTAAAAAAAGCATTATTAAAATTGGGAGCAAAACAGATTACTGAATTAGATTGGTGGGATAGTGTAACTGTTGATGGGCTTACTTTTTCCGCAACATCGGCTATACACTGGAGCAATCGTGGGTTATTTGATGTAAACAAAGCATTATGGTGTGGTTGGGTGATTCAATCTAATATTGATAATCAAGATCAATCAAAGATGGTCTATTTTATGGGTGATACATGCTACTCTGCTGAATTAAAAGAGATCGCTAAGCGTTTTCCTTCAATAGACTTGGCATTAATTCCAATTGGTGCTTATGCACCACGTTGGTATATGCAATCACAGCATATCGATCCTAAACAAGCTGTGCAGTTATATGACGAACTCAATTGTTATTGTGCAATAGCCATTCATTGGGGGGCATTTGAATTAGCCGATGAACCATTAGATGAACCACCTCAATTATTAATTGAATACAAAGCCGAGCGCGCTTTTCATCTATTAAAAATAGGTGGTACTTTAGCTATTAAACGTATCAATTATGAATTAAAATAACTTCAATAGAAACAAATGTAATACCTATAATTATTTAATGTATTTGCCAAAAGGAGAAAGAAATGAAAGTAGCAGTTATTGGGCTATCTTGTTTAATGTTTAGCCTAGCATTAGTTGGATGTGGAGGAAAAAACGACGAAGGCAAAACTTATCATTGGTCAAAAGCGCACGGTGTTTTAGAAGATTGTCGTGGTGTAATGAATAAATCTCAACAATGTAGCAATAATTCGAATAATCAACAATATTTATTCAAAGTAGATAAATATTAATATGAGTGCATGGCTGATTTACGCATTACTTTCTGCCATTACTGCGGCCAGTGTTGCTATTTTAGGGAAAATTGGTTTACAACATCTTGATGCTAACACCGCTACTGCAATTCGTGCCGTTGTAATGGCCATTTTTTTAGTCGGTGTGGTTGTTGTTCAAGGTAAATTAAATCTTATCAACACTTTTTTTAATGATAAAAAGGCATTACTTATTATTGCGCTAAGCGGTATTGCAGGTGCGTTATCTTGGCTATTTTACTTTATGGCGATCAAAGAAGGCAAGGTGTCGCAAGTTGCGCCAATTGACAAATTAAGCGTAGTTTTTGCTGTTGTGTTTGCTGCTGTTTTATTTGGTGAAAAGATCTCGTTGTTAGCTGGCGTTGGTGTCGCTATGATTGCAGTTGGTGCGATATTAGTGGCACTATTTTAATTGTGCACCAACGAACGCTATTGCCTTGGTTTATTGATATGCGTGGCTTTATAGGAGGCAGAATTCATAAACCATGGCTTGAACTATAACATCACTTAAGTAATGTATTAAACAGTTCAACATTCACCATTTCGCCTTCACTAACATTACCACGATCTTGTTCAAGCACAATAAAACAGTTAGCTTGGTTAAATGACTGCGTAATATGAGAACCTTGTTGACCAGTTGTTGTTACTTCTAACTCACCTTGTTTATTAATTTGTAATATTCCTCTTTGAAAATCTAATCTCCCGATTCTTTTTTTGACGCTGGTAGCAATTTTTACTTTGAAAGATAAATCGATTGATGTTAGTTGTTGTCCTGAAAGCACTAAAATAAGTGGTTGTACCAATTGATAAAAAGTCACTAAAGTTGAAACGGGATTACCAGGTAAACCACAAAATAGTGCATTGCCAATTTTGCCAAAGGCAAAAGGCTTGCCTGGTTTCATTGCAATCTTCCAAAAATTGATTTGTCCTAATGTTTCAAGTGCAGTTTTGGTATAATCAGCGTCACCGACGGATACGCCTCCACTTGTTATCACCAAGTCAGCTTGACTTGATGCAGTTATTAACGCTTTTTTGATTTCGGTAAGATCATCAGCAATAATACCGAGATCAATAACCTCACAGTTAAGTTTGGTTAATAATAATTTTAGTGTGAAGCGGTTGCTGTCATAAATAGCGCCATTGCCAGATAATGGCTGACCAATGGGGGTTAATTCATCACCCGTTGATAAGATGGCTACCTTTAATTTTTTAAAGACAACAAGATCACTAATGCCTAATGTTGCAAGTGTCGATAGTGTTGGTATCGTTAATTTAGTCCCTTTTTTGACTGTGATCGCACCTTTTTTAACATCTTCACCTATACGACGAATATTATCGCCAGCTTTTACGTTACTTAAAAAGGTAATCCCTAGATCAGATTTTTCGGTCTGCTCCTGCATAACAACCGCATCGGCATCATTTGGCACTGGAGCACCTGTCATAATGCGTAAACAAGTGCCTTGTGGCCAATGAAGATTGTTTATATCATCACCTGCAAAAATAGCACCAGCCAGTGGCAACAATTTTGATTGTTTAAAATCTGCTAACCGAACCGCATAACCATCCATAGCTGAATTATCAAAACTAGGTACATTAATAGGGGAAATTACAGGTTCAGCGGTAATCCTTTCTAATGCATCAAATAACGTAACTTTCTCACTATGCAGCGATTTTATGGTTGATGCGCTTTGAAGTAGTTGTTGCTTGGCTTGTTGAAAAGTGAGTAACATAAAAGTGGGCTGTCCTTATATTTACCAATCTATTATTGGTTCAGTTGACAAAAAGTTTCAGGTAACACTACGTTTAAGTAAAAAAATAAATTTTATATCAATATTAATTAGTTATTATGGACATCAATATAACAACGTCGCCAAAAGGCGACGTAAAATAATCAACTATACATTAAATAAGAAGTTCATAATATCGCCATCTTGCACGATATAATCTTTACCTTCAGCACGCATTTTGCCTGCCTCTTTAGCGCCTTGTTCACCACCGTATTTAATAAAATCATCAAAAGCAATGGTTTGCGAACGAATAAAGCCTTTTTCAAAATCGGTATGAATTTTGCCTGCTGCTTGAGGGGCGGTATCGCCAACCGAAATTGTCCATGCACGAACTTCTTTTACGCCTGCGGTAAAATAAGTTTGCAGATTAAGTAAGCTATAGCCAGCACGAATTACACGATTTAAGCCTGGTTCGGTTAAACCTAAATCTTGCATAAACTCATCACGATCGGCATCATCAAGTTCAGCAAGTTCTGCTTCAATGGCTGCACAAACAGGTACGACAACAGCTTTTTCTTGTTCCGCTATTGCTTTTACTTTATCTAAATAAGGATTATTTTCAAAACCATCTTCATTAACATTGGCAATGTACATAGTTGGTTTTAACGTTAAAAAACTAAGGTATTTGATGGCTTCAAGTTCTTCTTTGCTAAGATCTAATAAGAGTAGCTTTTTGCCTTGCTCAAGATGAGGTAAACACTTTTCAAGGATTTCCACTTCAAATTTGGCGTCTTTATCACCACCTTTAGCGCGTTTTTGTTGGCGAGTTATTGCTCGTTCACACGCTTCAAGATCGGCTAATGCTAGCTCGGTATTGATAATTTCGATATCTTCAGCAGGATCGATTTTACCCGCAACGTGGACAATGTTCTCGTTTTCAAAGCAACGCACTACATGACCGATAGCTTCTGTTTCACGAATATTAGCTAAAAATTGATTTCCTAAACCTTCGCCTTTTGATGCGCCTTTAACAAGCCCAGCAATATCAACAAATTCCATGGTAGTAGGTAATGTGCGTTGTGGTTTAACAATTTTAGCTAACTCATCTAAACGGGGATCTGGCATTGGTACAACCCCAGTATTTGGCTCGATAGTACAAAACGGAAAATTAGCCGCTTCAATGCCAGCTTTAGTTAGTGCGTTAAAAAGCGTTGACTTACCTACATTCGGTAATCCGACAATCCCACATTTAAATCCCATACTGTTTGTTACCTTTTTTGTTTTAAAATATCTTAAAAATAAGGGGCGATTATATACTAAATTGCACTATTTGTGCTAATCTTCTTATCAATAAATCAACCGATAATTAAGCAAATTAGTAATAATCATTTAGTTTATTATCCAGTCAACGCTTTCTAAAAACCGTTTTATAAGCCATACCAAGTAATGTAACTTAACGACCCAATTATTGTTCGGAATCTAAACCAATTTGATAAAGTTGATTCTTTTTAAGTCCATATATTTCAGCAGTAATGGCTGCTGCCTTTTTTAGCGGTAATTCTTTTTGCAATAGTTTAAGGGTACTAATTGCCTGAGGATCAATATCATCATCGCATTTGATATGACCTTGAACAATCAATACAAATTCACCTTTTTGGCGAGAAGTATCCTCGTTTAGCCAATTAATCAGCTCATTAACCTTAAAACTGACAATGGTCTCCCATGTTTTGGTTAGTTCCTTAGCTAAAATGATCTGCTTATTTGGTCCCCAAATAGTTTGCATATCGTTAAGCGTGTCTAATAAGCGATGTGTTGATTCATAAAAAATCATTGTTCGAGGTTCGTCCAACAATTTTACAAGACAATCTTGGCGAGCTTTAGCTTTAGCTGGTAAAAAACCTTCATAAATAAACTTATCTGACGGCAACCCTGATGCACATAAAGCAGCAATCGCAGCACAAGCACCAGGAACGGGAACTACTTTTATGTTATTTTCGCGACAAGCCTTAACTAAATGATACCCGGGGTCATTAATTAACGGAGTGCCAGCATCAGAAATCAAAGCAATTGATAAGCCAGATTTAAGTTTTTCAATCAAAATATTGGACTTTTCTTGTTCATTATGATCATGTAAAGAAAACAATTTTGCTTTTATTCCAAGATGTTGTAAAAGTAAACCACTATGGCGAGTATCTTCAGCCGCAATAAGATCGACACTTTTCAGTGTATTGATGGCTCTGAGCGTAATATCATCTAAGTTTCCGATGGGGGTGGCAACAATATATAAAGTCATTTTTTTAAATCACATTAAATTTTTATAGAAATACGGCAAAGGTACTGTACGAAAACCTATTTTATTGTATATACTCGTTACATTCAAAATAAATCCGACAAAGCCTGAATAATTAGTTAATCAAAAGTAGAAAAATAGCTTGCTTATAACAAAATTAAGTATAAGCTGATTGGGATTATACCTTTGGATAATAAAGAAATTATATTAGCTCAGTTTGAATTTTAGTGGTTATAGATCGCAAGAATAATCAAATAACAAATTTAAGGTTTTCATCGTGAAATTCTAGATGAATTTATTGATTTAACTAATAACTAATCAATATAATAGCGTTTTTACTATAAAAACGCTAAAATGTGCTGATAAAATAAGATGTATAAATGCTATTGGACGCAAAATAGTCAAAAACAAAATTTACGAATGAAAGGTGTTGCTTTGAAAAAAATACTTACATTAAGTTGCTTAAGTTTGTTGATTGTTGCTTGTACGCAAACTGAGCAGGCCGAAATTGAAGATATTTCTGGCGCAGGTGGATCATCAACTTCTTCTGTCTATACCAAACCACCTGCCAATATATCAACAGGCGGTAGAACAGTTTCTACTCCTACTAATCATAACCTTCCATCATCAAGGCAGGCGACGGTTTCAAATTCCAACACCGCTAATAATACTAGCACGGTGATTAGTAATGAGCGTATTGTCTATAATCGTAATTACGACGACATTCCAAAAGGCGGATATCAAGGCGATACTTACACTGTTAAACGAGGCGATACTTTATTTTATATTGCATGGGTAACTGGTAATGATTACCGTTCACTAGCAGCTAAAAATAATATCAAAGAACCATTTGCCGTTAATGTTGGGCAAGTATTAGACGTTAGTGGCGGAACTGTTGTGGTAACACAAAAAACCACAACCAATAATACAACGACAAATAAATCAAACAACAATAATTCATCTGTAGTGATTGGACAAGCTAAAACTAAACCAACAATAACCAAAACAACAACGACTTCAATTACCACAATAGATAAAAATAAACGTCCAACAACAACTGAAACAACTGAAACAATCACTGAACCGCTAGATGATTCTACTAGAAGTCCAACTATAAATTCAAAAGCAGTTAATATTTCATGGCGATGGCCTGCACGAGGCAAGATTATTGAGAAATTCTCAAAGGCAAGTAAAGGTATTGATATTTCGGGTTCAATTGGCGATAAGGTTTTGGCTGCGGCTGATGGACGCGTTGTTTATTCTGGTAATGCGTTACCAGGTTATGGTAATTTAATCATTATTAAACATAATGATGACTATTTAACAGCATATGCGCATAACCAATCTATATTAGTAAAAGAACAACAAGCCGTTCGCGCAGGTGAGCAAATAGCCACAATGGGTGCAACGGGCACTTCGTCAGTGAGATTACACTTTGAAATTCGTTACAAAGCGCAATCAGTTGACCCGTTAAAATACTTACCCAAATAATAAACGTTTTGAGTCAGTCTGGTTGGCTCAAAACAAATGAGCATGCACGGTAATAACCTAGTATGTCTATGACAGAATATACCAAAAATTTAATCTACGTAACAAAGGAGTTATATTCATGGCAGTTAAAAAATTAGTGCTAATTCGACATGGAGAAAGTGTTTGGAACCAAGAAAACCGTTTTTGTGGTTGGACTGATGTTGATTTATCTGATAAAGGTAACAAAGAAGCGGCTGAAGCAGGTAAATTACTAAAACAAGAAGGTTTCGCATTTGATTATGCTTACACTTCAGTATTAAAACGTGCAATTCACACATTATGGCACGTTTTAGACGAAGTAGATCAAGCATGGTTACCTGTTGAAAAAAGCTGGAAGCTAAACGAACGTCATTATGGTGCATTACAAGGTTTGAATAAAGCTGAAACAGCAGCAAAATATGGTGATGAACAAGTAAAATTATGGCGTCGTGGCTTTGCAATTACACCTCCTGCACTTGAAAAATCAGATGAACGTTTTCCTGGTCACGATTCACGTTATAGCAAACTACCTGAATCAGAATTACCATTAACCGAAAGCCTAGCATTAACTATTAAACGTGTACTACCTTACTGGGAATCAACAATTGCTCCACGTGTAGCTAAAGGTGAACGTGTTATCATTGCTGCTCATGGTAACTCACTTCGTGCATTGGTAAAACATTTAGACAACATCAGCGATGATGATATTATCGAACTAAACATCCCAACTGGTGTGCCATTAGTGTATGAATTTGATGACAATATGAAAGTTATCAAACACTACTACCTAGGCAATGCTGACGAAATCGCTGCAAAACAAGCTGCTGTTGCCAACCAAGGTAAAGCAAAATAATTATTCAATAAACTATTAAAGAGGTAGGTTATTTAACTTACCTTTTTTATTATCCAAATTATCATTTTATTTAACCACTTTTATTGATTTAATCTAATTTTGAGAATTTAATTTTGTCTAAAATCTATTATATATATGGCGTAATGAATGCCGGAAAATCCACAGAGCTTTTACAAATTGACCATAATTATTTAAGTAATAATATGCAGACTTTATTACTTAAATCATCAGTCGATACTCGTGACTCGGCAGTTGAAATTGTTTCTCGCTTAGGATTACGCAAAAAAGCGTTACAGCTTGATGACACAACGGTTGATGAAATTATTGAGCATATCAAACAAAGCAATTATGCCTGTATACTAATCGATGAAAGCCAGTTTTTATCGCGTAATACTATTTGGAAGTTATCTGATGTATGTGACGAATATGGCGTACCAATCATGTTTTTTGGTATCAAAACCGATTATATGGGACACCTGTTTGAAGGTTCTAAAACACTACTTGAAATAGCCGACAATTTTAGAGAGCTCAAAACTGTATGCTGGTGTGGCAAAAAAGCAACTATGATTTTATTGGAAGGACAAGACGGTAAAATTGTTAAATTCGGAAATTCTATTCATCTAGGTGATAGCGAATACCACTCAGTATGCCGAAAACACTGGAAAGCAGGGCAAATAAGGCCTAAAAACTGATCCTCTTAAAATTTCACACTTATTTCTTTCAACAAATTGCTTGTACATATGCAATATGCTTTTGGAAAAGTGTGAATAAACTCTCATTTTTGCGATTTTCTTTTTGTTGATTCTTTTTATTTTATGTCATATTAACTGACACGATTCAGTATTATTTTGTTAACTATGAGGAATCACCATGAAAATCAAAATTATTTCACTAGCTGTTGTGATTAGTTTAGTTAGTTATAATGCCAATGCTAAAGAATTTGTATTAACTGATAACGAAAAAGGTATTGCCAAAGGTAATTGGTCAGTTTCGAGTCAAGATTTAGGAATAAAAGGTTCAAAATTCGCTATTCAAAATACGATCCTTAAAGGTGGTAAACAAGACGGAACTGAACTACTAACAATTTCTAGTGATAATTTCACTATTAAATTAATTCCAACTCGTGGATTAGGTATTTTGTCTGTTGTTGGTGATGGTGTTCGCATGGGATGGGATTCACCAGTAGATGAAGTCGTTCATCCTAAATATATTAACTTAGAAAGTCGGGCAGGGCTTGGTTGGCTAGATGGCTTTAACGAAATGATGGTTCGTTGTGGTTTTGAATGGACAGGTCATGCTGTGCAAGATAGTGGCATCATGTATACGCTTCATGGTCGTGCGCAAAATACACCTGTTTCTAAATTAATTGTTGATGTATCGGACAAAGCACCGTACACCATTACAGTTAAAGGGTTAATTAAAGAAAATACTTTCAAAAAAAGCAATTTAGAAACTTGGGCATCGCTGATCTATGTGCCAGGAAGTAGAGAATTTACGGTCCACGACGTTCTCACCAATAAGAGTGATTATATCCGTGATTATCAAATTATCTACCATAGTAATTTTGGTACACCTATTCTTGAAGATGGTGCTAAATTTGTTGCACCAGTTAAAGAAATATCTCCATTTAACGATTATGCAAAAGGTGGCCTTGATACATGGCAAACTTATCTAGGTCCAACTAAAGATTTTGATGAAATGGTATTTAATGTTTATCCTTTTTCTGAGGAGAATGGCGAAACACAAGTTATGGTGACCAATAAAGCAGGTGATAAAGCAGCTGGTATTAGTTTTAATACTAAACAGCTACCCGTACTATCATTATGGAAAAATACCGATACCCTCAAGCAAGGTTATGTTACAGGCTTAGAGCCAGGTACCAGTTTTGCTTATCCAGTGACTATCGAACGTGAGCAAAAACGTGTACGTCAGCTTAAACCAGGACAAAGCACTGAATTTACTTTAACTTATAGTTTATTATCTAGCAAAGATGCTGTAACAAAATATGAACAAAAAATTAAAGCTATTCAAGGTAAGCAAGAAACAAAAATTGTAAATGAACCAATAGCTAAAGAATAAATTATTAAAAATGGCTACCAACCTTATATGGTAGCCATAAAACAACCTAATAATCTCAACACTTAATATTCATGATAGTAGCCTTAGCTACTTGATTCGCTATCAATAGATAGGTATAGTCACTAAATTAATAACTAGCTTTAATATCGCTTATTTTTAAATGTACAATATAATTTGTAGACTAAATAAAATAATGATTAACAATTTTATTAATATAGGATAAACATGACTCTCCAGCGGATAGTGATTGGCATTAGTGGTGCAACAGGGTTTGCTTATGGAATAAAAGCGTTAGAGCTTTTAAAATCACTTGATATTCAGACTCATTTAGTAATATCAAAAGCAGCACAAATAACGCGCGCTTACGAATTCCCTAACACCAGCATAGCACAAATAGAATCACTAGCTGATAAAGTATATTCTGTCAATAATATTGGTGCGGCCATTGCAAGCGGATCGTTTAAAACTATGGGTATGCTAATTGCACCTTGCTCAATGAGGACTCTAGCTGCCATAGCACATGGCTTATCAGATAACTTACTTACTCGTGCTGCTGATGTTGCATTAAAAGAGCGTCGTCGCTTGGTATTAATGGTTCGTGAATCACCCTTAAATTTAACGCACCTAAAAAACATGGAAACCGTGACACTTATGGGTGGTGTAATATGCCCGCCAGTACCAGCTTTATATCAGCATATTGAATGTTTGGATGATATCATCACCCATAGCGTAGCAAGAGCACTTGACCTATTTGATATTAACATCCCATCGCTACCACGATGGGGCGAAGATCTGCACCTAAACACTAAAACCGAATAACACCAATAAATAAAAAATATGCAAGCCGACTCTAAAATCATAAAATTTATTAAAAATAACCATGTATTATCGCTAAACGTAATCTTACCTGACAACAAACCATGGGCATGTAACACCTTTTATGTTTTTGATGAATCGGTAATGTGCTTGTATCTTCTTTCCGAATTAAAAACCGAACACGCTAAAGCCATGTTAACAAACCCACTAATAGCGGGCACCATCAGTATTACTCCTAAGACGGTTGCACAGATCCAAGGGATCCAATTTCAAGCTCAAGCAACACGATTACAAAAACAACAAGCTGAGCATGCCTATGCGCTATATTATCGGGCATTTCCCTTTGCAAGAGTTATTAAAGCACCAATTTGGGCATTACAGTTACATTATGTGAAAATGACGAATAATTTGCTGGGATTTGGGCGTAAAATTTATTGGAAAAAAGAAGAAGATTTTTAGATTTCTCTAAAAACTATAATTTTACTCATCCCTCCTGTAATTAACTTATTTGAATAAAAGCAAATAAAATTAATACCTTACCTGAATAATTTTGAGTAAAAACACACTTATAGCACCACAATGCTAATAAGTTTGCCTTATCAGAGCGCCAAAATATGCCGATAACGAAGTAAAGCTAGCACGCCAAACAGGGCTGTTTGGTGTGTTTGCGTGTTAGATGTTATCATCAATATTAATCATTCCGTAAAAGTCAAAAAGTCCTAAAGCTAACACCACATTTTAATTAAAAAATTCACCTATTTTTATAACTGAATTGTTTTTATCTTTATGTTTCTTTAAATTTATTTACATTTCTTTACAAAAAAGTCCGCAAAAAAACTAGCCAACTATTTTATAAATGGTTATACTTTCATCGCTTTAGTAAGGTAAGCTTATTAAATAAGCGAATAATTATAAAAATCGAAATAAAACAAAATATTACTTGACAGGTGGAACAAAATGCAGTACCATTTTAGGCACAAGGCACAAGGCACAAGCACTGGCAAACCTATGTCTTAAATTTATCAAATAATCCTATTCGACGAGTTTTTACCCGAAACTTATTTATATCATCGAAATTATCCACAAAATTATTTTCAAAAATCCCATTGGCATTAGTGCCGTTGTTGTTATTGTCGTACTCTTTTGAATCGCAGGCATTATCGGCCACGACTTCTGAGCGCATTCACGGTACTGCGCCTTATTTAACCTTTGATGGTGGTGTTACTAAAGTGACTAAAACAGAGGATTTATTAGGTATTAAGTTATCGGATGGTCGAACATTCGCACCGCAAGATAATCCTTCATCACCAACCTCGCCAATCGAGTTATCTAATGTAGGGGATACCTTGGCTGATATTGAAATGATAGTCCCGCCATCAAGCGACTCAATAAATATAAATGATTTAGTGACACAAGGTAAATGGAGAGACGATGATGGAGATGGACAGGGAGCAAGTGAAATTACTGCATCAGGAAGTATATCGTTAGCAATAACGGATAAAGATGGCAATACCATTAATCGTAGTGATGCATTAGATATATGTAATGCACCTTATAAGGTAACTTTAAGTAGTACTGGAGGTAGTTTAACTACACAATATGGTTTGCCAGATAGTAGTACTTTTAGTGGAGGAACAGCGGAGTATTATATCACTCCACCGTCACAACCCGTTATTTGTTCGGTCAGGCCGAATTTGTTGGTGGGTGGAACAAGTGGTATTGTTTCTTACGACGGCCCACGTTATGCAGGCCCAGCTAACATATGGAATCCAGCTAAGGGCTTTTTAGTTCAGTCAACAAACCCGTCATCTTACGGATTGAATTTTCCAACTACGGGGTCAGATGGATTGTATTTTGATTTGCTTATTGCTGGGGTAGATGCAAGTCAGTTGAGTTGGACAGTTACCACACGTGGTGATATAACGGCAACGGTGAGTTGGGTTAGGCCGCATACAGGAACATTCACAGACCCACAAGGGAGCACTATATCAGCTGATATTTGGATTAGAGATAAGTCCAAGAACGTAACGAGGGTAACGCTGAATGGTCCTAAAGCTAATAGTACTCAGATAAATTCAGATAATCCAAGTTCACTTAGACGTCCATCTTTGCCACAAACCTTTGAATTGGTTGGAAGGGATAGAAGTGGTAATGAGGTTCGGTATGGATTTGAATTGAGGCAGTGGTTTGTTAATCGAGGAGGTCAAAGAACTAGCCATTCTAATCAAACTACATGGTGTAATAGTTTGGGTTATCGAATGCCAAGGGTAAGCGATTTAACCAATGCGAAGTGTGGTGTACATAGTTACTTTCCTTGTATAAATGGCATAGATGGCGCCATTCCGTCGTCTGATGGTAATTATCACATGCGTCACATAGGAGCAGGCTTTTTCACGGAATGGGGCGTCATGCTCTACTACGCTGATGCGGGCTTCGTCTTCTACGATTACTGGACAAGTGACGCAGCAGGTAACTACTGGTTTGCTGTCGTCTCTCACTCAGGCGACCTCTACAGCGACAATCCTAACAAAGGCCTTTGGGCTGTTTGCACCACACCTTAGTTATTAGGTGTTTAGTCCTTAATCCCTAGGGCGAAAAGGGGGGGGCTTATGGTGCCTGAGAGGAAAATATAAGAAAAATAAAACCCCAGCGCATGTTGGGGCTTTGAGCAGGCAAAGCCTGCGAGCCTAGTGCTTTAATGACTAAAAGCCAAAATAACGCCAGACCGAGACAATTTTAAAGTTTGCGCTTTTGTTATTAACAAGTTGTTATTAAATAGCTATTATCAAATAACAAAAGCGCCTTTCTTAAAAAGCCAAATTCAATGTAATAAACAACTAGCCTATAAGTATATGACTTTATTTAAAAATAAAAAATCAATAAAATCAATAGTCTAACTGAACAATTTTAAAGTAAGAAAGACGTTTATAGCACCATAATTTTGATAAGTTTGCCTCATCATGGCATCAAAGCCGAATGCAGATAATTATATGGATGTCAAAAAGATGATTAAAATCGATGCTATTGCTAAAGCCGAAGCTTTGCTTGTTGCTATTGCCGTTGTTGATTAAGATTGCTGCTGAACAAACACGGCTATTTTTAAGTAACGTTTTATAAATATTTAATTTTTATTATCAACCTTACAAAAAACCGTTCAATCTAGAACGGTTTTTTTGATTGATATTAATTAAATTTACTTATCAAGCTTTATATTTTTTCATTACAATTGAGGCATTAGTACCACCAAAACCAAAGCTATTTGACATGACTGTTGTTAGTTCACGCTCGGTTGGTTCAGTAATAATGTTCATGCCGATTGCTGCTTCATCAAGTTCATCAATATTGATACTTGGTGTAATAAAGCCATGTTCTAACATTAATAATGAATAGATAAGCTCTTGCGCACCTGTTGCACTTAATGAATGACCAGTCATTGATTTGGTTGATGAAATAGCAGGGATGTTATCGCCAAATACTTGTTTGATTGCCCATAATTCTTTGACATCACCAACTGGGGTTGATGTGCCGTGGGTGTTGATGTAATCAACTGGAACATCTAAATCTTGAATAGCAAGTTGCATACAGCGCATTGCGCCTTCACCTGATGGGGCAACCATGTCATGACCGTCCGACGTTGCGCCATATCCAACCAGTTCGCCATAAATATGAGCACCACGAGCAAGCGCATGTTCTAATTCTTCAACTACAACCATACCTGCACCGCCAGCAATAACAAAACCATCACGGTTTTTATCATAAGCACGTGATGCTTTTTCTGGGTTGTCGTTATATTTGGTTGATAAAGCGCCCATGGCATCAAATTCGCAAGACATTTCCCAGCAAAGTTCTTCACCACCACCCGCAAAGACGATGTCTTGTTTGCCAAGTTGAATAAGTTCAGCAGCATGACCAATACAGTGAACTGATGTCGCACAAGCAGATGTCATTGAGTAGCTAATTCCTTTAATTTTAAATGGAGTTGCTAAGCAAGCCGAAATCGCCGATGACATTGATTTGGTTACAGCATAAGGACCTACACCTCGTAATCCCTTTTCTTTCATTCCAGCTACTACATTGTATTGTGTTTTAGTTGAGCCACCATAACCAGCAATTAAGCCAGTACGAGGGTTAGAGACTTGTTCAGGGGTTAATTTTGCGTCTTCAATAGCCTGTTGTAAAGCAAGATAACCGTAAATAGAAGCATCATTCATAAAACGAACAACTTTGCGATCAATGAGTCCAGTAGTGTCAAGTTTTACATTTCCGCATACATGGCTACGCATCCCGCTATCTTTCATTTCTTGAGAAAAGGTAATACCACTACGACCTACTTTTAGTGATTCTAAGACTTCTTTAGTATTATTCCCAATACTTGAAAGAATTCCTAACCCTGTAATTACAACTCGTTTCATTTACTATTTAGCTCCTAAGTTATCTGGCTTCATATAAAAAAGTTTGTTGATTATAGCGTACAGTTGTAAGCTGAACAATACCTTGCCATGTTTTTATTTATATCTTTTGATATTGTCTTAATTATTTATATAAAAGTAATCAAATCAATAGAATTGCCTAAGTAGCGTAGGTAACAGTGATTTTGTCGACAATATTTACTTGCTAAGCTTAATATAATTACTGTATACTGTATAAATAAACAGTTATTTTAATGGCACAATATGAACGAAAAAATGATAACTAAACTTGAGATATTAGCTGAATCGGCAAAGTATGATATTTCTTGCTCATCAAGTGGCACTTCAAGAGGTAATAAAGGTAAAGGCATTGGTAGTGCACATAAGTCTGGTATTTGTCATACATTTACTGCCGATGGGCGATGCGTTTCGTTACTTAAAATTATGCTCACTAATTATTGTATGTTTGATTGTGCTTATTGTATTAATCGTCAAAGTAATGATATTCCAAGAGCGGGTTTTACACCACGTGAGTTGGCTGATGTGACCATTGAATTTTATCGCCGTAATTATATTGAAGGTTTATTTATTAGTTCAGGCATTGTAAGAAGCCCAGATCATACTATGGAAAGAATGATTAAAGTGGTAAAGATTTTGCGAAATGAATATGGTTTTAATGGCTATATTCATATGAAAGCGATTCCTGGTGCTAGTAATGAGTTAATTAATCAAGCAGGTTTATTGGTTGATAGAATGAGTGTTAATTTAGAAATTCCAACTGAAGAAAATCTTAAATTATTAGCACCTGATAAAGATCATCAAAGTATCTATCAGCCTATGCGTCAAATACATCAAAATGTGTTAGAAAATATCGAAGATCGCAAAAAATTTCGCACTACACCCAAATTTGTACCTGCTGGGCAAAGTACTCAAGTTATTATTGGCGCAACCGATGAATCAGATAAACAGATTTTGCAATTAACCGCCAAGCTTTACAAACGCCCAAGTATGAAACGAGTTTATTATTCGGGATTTATTCCTGTTAATGGTTACGATAAGCGGTTGCCTGTTGTACAAGACGTACCAAGAGTACGAGAAAATCGTTTATATCAAGCCGATTGGTTATTGCGTTTTTATGATTTTAATGTTGATGAAATTGTTAACGATCAATATCCTGATCTTGATTTAAGCGTTGATCCTAAACTGGCTTGGGCTATCCGTAATCCGCAGTTTTTTCCCGTTGATGTTAACCGTGATAGCTATCAAAAAATTTTGCGAGTACCAGGCATTGGTGTTAAATCGGCCAAGTTAATTGTGATGGCAAGACGTCATCGTAAGCTTACTTTTGATGCGCTTAAACGTATTGGTGTTGTTTTAAAGCGAGCAAAATTTTTTGTTGTTTGTCATGAAATGAGAAAATTTAAATTGCTTGATTCTTCGGCCGAATATATCCGACTATCGTTGCAAGATCCGCCTTTGTTAGAAGATAAACAAGATAATATTTCACAGCAATTAGTCATGGAGTGGTAGACATGTTGGCGTTTTATTATGATAAAAGCTTTGAAGGATTGCTATGTGCGGTATTTGATGCTTTTAAACTCAAAAAGATGCCTGAATGCCTGTTGGCTATTGGGCAGGTTGAACCGCTATTAGTGTCTAATAGGCATAATGTTGAATTTTGTGATCTTAAATATGAGCGTGTACGTTTGGCGTTAATTAATAAGATTAGTAAAGCGGCGCTTCGTCATTTAATGTATGTTTGGTTATCAGAATTGCCTGAAAGTGATTTAATTGTTTTTCGTTATATTTGCAAGGTATTTAAATCATCTAAATCAATCGAAACGGATTTTGCCGATAAAGATGTGTTATTTGTACATGATATTGCCAAAAAAGTTAGTCGGGAGCGACATCGTATAATGCAATTTGTACGTTTTAGTGCAATTGACAATCCTCTTAAAGATACGACAATGCCTAATGAAAGGGAAGATAAGATCTATTTTTCGAATATTGCTCCTATTTATAACGTATTGCCTTTGGTTCTTAAATTTTTTAAAGATCGTTTTGCCGATCAAAAGTGGGTTATATATGATGAAAAGCGCAAATATGGTTATATCTATAATTTACACAGTATTGAACCGATCTCGCTCGTTGATAAAGATGATCTGATTATTAATAGTCAGGTGAATCAACATTACCTATCTAAGGACGAAGTACTATTTCAGAATATGTGGTTACGTTATTGTAATGCATTAACTATAAAAGAACGAATCAATCCTAAATTACAACGTCAGCAAATGCCAAGCCGATTTTGGCAATATTTACCAGAAATGAAATCAATATCAAAATAAATATGTAAATAAAAAATGACTAAATTAGTATCATCATAAATAAAAGAACATAAAAAAACCGCCAAATAACGGCGGTTTTTAACATGATTTAATAAAAGTACATAATTTAACAAAAGTTATTGCGAATCGATATCATTAATAACATCATTAATCGATTCTTCACGTTGTTTTTGTTTATTTTCATCTACTTTACCACCCGATGCAATAAAGTCATTACGCTGGAAGTAAGCATTACGCATAAAGTTATAAGGATCATCGCTATTTTTAATCAGATCTTCATACTCGATTGCCATTGCACGTGCTTCAACGCCATCAATTACACCACGTGCCAACATCCATTGCCAATCTATCCAAACAAGTGGAGGATAAAGGGTGTCAACAATACCACCACCTTCTTCTCTCAATGTTGCTGAACCATAAAATGGCAGTACAACATAAGGACCATAAGGTACATCGTAATGACCAAGAACATCACCAAAAGTTCGTTTGCCGCCTTTTTGTAATTGTGGATCAGACATGCTAGCAACATCCATCAAACCAGCAAAACCGAAAACGGTATTTAAAAAGAATCGTGCTAAATGTGTTCCAGCTTTATGAACGTCACCTTGTAATAAGTTGTTCACCATTGAAGCTGGTTCAGAAAGGTTAGATGAAAAGTTAACTACACCTGTACGAACAGGAGACGGAACATAATCTTTCCATGCTACTGCGGCAGGACGCAAAACATAGGGATCAAGCGCATGGTAGTTAACATCAAACATGGTTTTGTTAAAACCTGATAACGGATCACTATAGGAATTAGTTTCGGCTTGATAAGTAGCACAACTTGTGAGTGCCATTACAGAAAACATCATACCAACAATTCGTTTTTTCATAGTATCTTCGATTAAAAGTAATGAGGTTAATTATGATGCGATTGTATCATGATTACTTAAAATAGAAAATTTTTCGTTATTTAAATGGCATTATCTAATAAAATTTATTAAAATGTACAACCTATGACCTCATAGTTAAATGGATATAACAAGCCCCTCCTAAGGGCTAGTTGCAGGTTCGATTCCTGCTGGGGTCGAAATCGCAAACAAGATTAAAAACGATATTCTACGATTTAAGCTTTATTTTAACAGTGTTTTAAGGCATTTTGACACGATTCAGCACGATTCTAAACGATTGACAACGCAAACACTTAAACGGTATATTTACGGTATATTTTAATACCGTGACCAAAAATACCGTAATTATGCTAACTGTAAAAGCCATAGATTCAGCCAAGCCCAAAGAAAAACCGTACAAGTTACCAGACTTTGAAAACCTATATCTCTACATCACACCCACTGGCACTAAATCTTGGCGTTATGATTATCAGTTTAACGGCAAAAGAAAAACGTTAACGATCGGTAAATATCCGTATATTAGTTTAGCAGATGCACGCAACGAAAAAGAATTAGCTCGGCAGATGCTTGCTCATGGCAAAGATCCTGGCGTTGAGCGAAAAAGAAAAACTTTACTTGCTAATATCGCGCAAGGAAATACTTTTAAAAAAATAACCCTTGAATGGTTTGATACAAAAAAACGAAATTGGTCTATCAATACCCGAGAGATGATTATTCGGTATTTTGAAAAAGATATATTCCCGTTTGTAGGTGATATGGATATTGCGCAAATCAAGCCTCTAGAAATGCTAAACTGTTTAAAACAAATAGAAAATAGAGGCGCATTGGAAATTGCAAAAAAGATGCGTCAACGATGTACTGAGGTTTTTCAATATGCAATTATTACCGAAAGAGCTGAAAACAACCCCGCGCGTGAATTAGCTAAAGCTATGGTCACACATACACCAGAAAACTATGCGTTTTTAATGGAAGATGATATGCGTGAATTTATGAAAGCGTTACAATCGTATTCGGGTAATATTTTAGTTCGTTATGCTACAGAATTATTAATATTAACTGCTGTCAGGACCATGGAATTATTGAGCTGTAAATGGGAATATGTAGATCTGGATAAACGATACATAATTCTACCAAAAGAATCAATGAAAAAATCAAGGGTTCACGTGGTACCGCTATCTAATCAAGCTATTAATATTCTGAAATTTTTACAACCAATTACAGGGCGGGGAGAATATGTTTTTTCTGGTAGAAATAGCAGTTCAAAACACATGTCTAACGGCGCTATTTTAGGTTTAATAAAACGATTGGGATTTGCTAACCGTGCAACTGGGCACGGCTTTAGGCATCAGTTTTCAAGTGTGTTAAATGAGCATGGTTTTAATCGTGACTGGATAGAAAAACAATTAAATCACGAAGAAGGAAGTGTGCGTGGCATTTACAATCACGCACAATATTTGGAAGGACGTCGTGAGATGATGCAATGGTATGCGGACTATATAGATAGCCTAACCGCATGATTGATATTCTTGTTCTTTTTGGGCAAGATAAGCGTTGATGGTAGACAGCTTCCAACGCGGATGTCTACCTAAATATAAATCGGGCCTTGGAAATTCTCCTTTCGCCACCCATTTGTCTAACGTGGTTTGATCTAATCCGCCCATGTATCCGCAAACCTGTGATTTGCTATATCTTGGGTCTTCAATTGTTAAATTATTTACCATTATTTACTCCTATAATCTTTTCTCATCTCTCATCAACAAATAACACTAAGTAATTCGCTGTATTAAAATACTTTGATTTAATTTTTAGTTCGTGTGTAGTCATAATTGTTTCCTTTAGACATTAGTTATTCACTTAAATCAAAATCTAATTGACACGAGAATATTTCGCATGATTCAGAGCATGAGCCTGATTCAAATCCTTTATTGCCTTTGATTGTTGCCGCTATGTCTTCTCTTGAATGATTTTGATACATTGCCATAATTGAAATTAACGAATTATTACCTCGATACATGATTTTATTTTCCTGTTGTCGTCGTTCTACTACTCGGATGTTTGGGTCATTTATTAGATTAATAAAATCCTCTGCCATTTTCGGCTCATCACGAGTAGCTAAAGCAATTTTGTTAATGCCTTTTTTGATACAGAAAACACAGTTACCAAGATGGTCGGGTAGGTCTAAATCGAAAGGTTGGCTTTTCCAAAAGTCGATAACATCTTGTTTATCAAAATCGCATATGTCAGCCAAATAACGATAACCTTCTTTTTGTTTTAAGCGTCGTGGTTCATCAGCACGAATGCCAAGCCACGTTTGATAGTTGTTTTTGCCATATTTATCGTTACAGTATCGAGTAAATGGCTCAAGCTTCATCGTTCTTGTACAGAATGCACCATGTATGTACGGCGTTCCGTATTTATAACAAATATCACGGAAAGGCTGCAAATCTTGCGTTAATTCATCTAGTGAGATGATTCTGTATGAATTACCCTGTCCCAGTTCTGAATTAACGACTACACGCAAACATGTTAGATTTATATCAAAATGCTTAACTACATTTTTAACAAACTCATATGTTTTTGGATGTTCTGCGCCCGTGTCCATGAAAATAAAATCAGTATCTGGATATTGATTTTTCATTAAATAGACTAGTAAAGCTGACGAGCGACCGCCACTAAAGCTAACGACATTTTTCATGATTTTTACCAAAAGAAATAGCACGCCAAATAATCAGCGCAGATATTTAATAATTAATAGAATAGGGTGGTTGTTCAGTGAGTTATTAACAGATTTTGTGGGTAACTTTATAACTTATTGATTAAAAAGGAATCTCATCATCTATAAACTCATTTTGCTGAGCCTGAGCTGGTGCTTGCGGTTTAGGTTGTTGTTCTGACTGATTACCGCTTTTATCGAACGTTAACGCTTCGAAATCATCAACTATAAAATAAATAGCTGTTTTGTTGTTGCCGTATTGGTCCTGCCATTTATCTGTTTTGTATCGAGTTGTAACACGAATAAAAGCACCTTTGCCTTTATCTCGCACTTTTTCCGCAATCTTACCGAACGCTCGTAAGTTAGCCCAGTCTGTGACGTTTTCGTAGTTATCACCATTCTTCTTGTAGCTACCGATTGCCATAGTGAAATTAACGATTAACTTGTTATCAGAGGTGTAACGCTCCTCGATTTTCCCGATTCTACCCGTGAATAAACACTGATTTAAATTATTTGCCATTTTTTCGCTCCAGTTGTTCATAGCTCTTTGTAAAAAGAGATTTATTAGACTCTATTTCGTTTATCTTTTTTTATAATAATCATAATCACTCCGTTTTTTCAGCCCAATAACATGCTGAATAATAGCCATTATTCGAGCTTTCACAATGCACATAACCTGTAACGCCAAGTTTTTTATTAACAATAGCGATCCTGTCTTCACCGTCTATATTGCTTAAATCTGGAAATTCGCAAAACTCCCAATCAGTTAGATCATCATCTGTTATATTCTTACCGTTATTATCATGAACAGTTATACTTGCCCAGTCACAACAGCAACCACCACAATCATAGCCGACTAAATACTTATTTTTATCATCTATTAAATTGTTGTCTATCCATTGCATATTATTTAACCTCTTTTAACTCAAGCACTGCATCATTTGAATACACAGACTCTTTTATCTCACCCCAACAAATATCAACGAAATCATGATTGTCGTTTTGCAAATAAAAATCCAAGCATTGTTCAGCATAGCTTTTTGCTTCTTCTTCTGTGTTGTGATATTCAAAACCATCGCCGTTGTGGTCATACGTAAAATATTTCATAATTACTCCTCAGGTAGCGGTATCTCATCTGCATAAATCCAGTGAGTTATTTCATCGTGATGTATATCCCATTCATTTTTATTGTTGTCGTACCAGTCATAACAGATTGTCCGACATAGTTCACCCAGACTGTTTTTAAACTGAATTACAACAAAACACAATTTACTGCCGATCCCACCATCATTTTCGGGAGATTCTTTGCTAGCATCACGCCAATTAATCATTACCCACCTCCGTTAAATCAGTTTCTGGTACTAATTGAATGCTAATAAACCCGTCTATAAAGACTGGAATGTAATACCATGGGCACATATTGCCTGATTCATTATAAGCATAACCAATATAATCATTTGCGATTTCTGTTCTCATGCCACAATATAAAACAGCGTCGAACATTCCGAACTTGAACTTGGGTCTTGGAAAATCAATGTTATCGAATTTCTTACTCACTTAAACCTCGCTTATAATTAACAATTACATTTCCACATTTAAAAGGAACAAGTAGAATTAGACACGTATCAAAATTACAGTTATTTACAGACTTTTCACCGCTTGGTAGCAAATACTGATAACGACCGTCGGGAACGTAAATAATACAGTTTTGTCCGTGTACGTTGTCACTCCATGCTTTTGTTGCAGGAGTGTAGGGCAGGACCATTAATACCTGCTTGCTCCATTTATTCACTTGCTCAAGTGCTTTTTGGAAAAACCCCCATTTCCGTGAAAAAGGAGGGTTGCAAAATGAGGTATTACTTGGATAACTAGCTAAAAACCATAAATTACTCTCTAACGCATTGTCAGATTCAGTTATATAACAAGTTGCGCTATTTATTTTCACATCTTCACTTGAGCAACATACATCAGTATCAAAGCCTTTTATATTCAGCAGTGTTAACGCATCATTGATCAATAACTCTGATGTTCGCCAATAATCTTTATTCTGCTTCTCTGTTTGTGATTTGTTTAGAATAGCCATTATTTTTCCTCTAAAATTAATGTCACTCTGTCGCCAACGGCGTGACTACCGTCATGTCAAACAATACGGCTTGTATATTTCAAACTAGTGCGCTAACTGCAATTGCGGACAGTGTCTCTGCTAACACTAATCATCGACGCATATACCGGACGTTATTAAAAACCGTCCAAGTGACGGTTATGCGGCTTCTATTTGTTTGATTTTCTCATCTAGTTCTTGCAGAAATTTGATAACTTCTGCTTCTATCTCTTTAGCCAACGCTTCGTCGTAATGAATTCGTACGCATCTAAAGCTCAAATTATCTGGTAACCTATCGTCATAACTGACAAAATCGCACCATTTTCGACCCGTGCACATCATTTGCCATTGCATTTGTAAGATGTACTCACGCTTTGGCTTTAGTGATTGCATAAATTCTAAGTGCGTCCACGTGTTTGGGCATTTGATTTCAATTAATCCATCATCATTTACTAGCCCGTCTGGGCTTGCTCCTGCGTTTTCGATTATGGGGTGGGGGATAAAGCCAACTTCTTTAACGGTTACGTCAAATTGGTTTAGTATGTACATTTCTCTTGCTGTTGGCTCTAACTCTGTGCCGCGTTGCATAGCGGCATTGGAGTATGATTCGGTTGGTTTTTCTGTTAGACGTTCGCAAATTAGCTGAGCCATGTAATTTTGGCGGCTAGTTGAATAACCGCTTTTTGTTTTAGCCATCACATCACTAATTCGGCTAGCTGTAACTTTACCTAGTCGTGCGTTAAACCATTCATCCGTTCGCTGTTCCATTATCAGCCTCTTTTGCCATATCATAGATACGACGTTTTTCATTTGACCCGATAAGTTTTTGCTCTTCAATTGATAATGATTTCCAAAACTCACCCATTGCATCAATGCCTTTTTGTGCAGATTGTTCAACTGCTTTGATTAATGACTCGCGTTTTTTGTTTAACGCATCTTCATTGATTTTTTGCGCCTGCTTTTCTTCTTCTGGCAAATCCTCACCAGCGTAAATATAAAAACCCAATCCAAACATTGATATAGCCTTGGTTAAACATCGCATTGTCGCTTTGTTGATATCTACTGAATTTGGCGACTTAATAGCGTGGTTTTTAAAATCCATAACTGGTAGCCACATAAATCGAGTTGCTTCGTTGCTATCCTCTTTTATTGTTAGTGTTACGCTAACCATCATAGAGCCATCCAGTTCAGTTGTGGGTGGGTTAATTATGTATGATGATTGAGGGTAATATTCCATTAAAACACCCCATGCCCACGCCCAAGACAGATATGTTAATCCGTTCTTTTTTTCTACTTTGTCATTAACATTAACTTGTGATAGAGTTTCCCAAATTTTCTTTTCAAACGATTCTGCCATTTTTATATTTCCTTTAATTAGTTGCCACTTCTAACATCCAGCGAATAAGCATAAACAATCCGCCGAATGTCACAATTAAGACACAAAAAAGGGCGTATAGTTGTTCGCCCTTTGTCATTCTGTAATTAATATTAAATCGGTCTGTTTGATAAACATTACAGCCGACGTAGTCAATTGGTATTGTGTTCATGCTATTTCCTCAATTCTTCGAAAAACCAATCTGTTATGTCTTGATGTTGCTTTAAATCTTCATCAGTTAAACCAACATAAAAACACAGATTATCATTCCAATGTTTTGACGACTGCCCAATTAGAATGGGAAATGGATCACTGTATACAATATCTGTTGCACTTCTTCCATCGTACCAACCAACACTAGTATCTAAACAAGCATTTAACACTAACGCTAATTCATGCTCAGTTTTACATTCAACATACCAATCTAATTGCTGTAATCGCTCAATAATCTTTTTACTTGTCATTGTTTAATCCCCATGAATTCTAGCCGCTAAATCTGTAAAAAAGCCCGTTACTCAATTCACGGGCAAATACACTAAGAAAGGTGGCGTTTTTACGGCAGACGCCAAGCCGTGTTTTGTTTTAGAATTAAATTTAGATATATTATTCTTCTAGCAAAAACTATTGCGCTATCTAGAACGCTCATGAAATCTGGTCGGATGTTGATTTCTTTCTTTAATGCAATTTTTACATCATTAAATTGAGTAGCTCCGAGTTTTGCTTTGATTGATGATACTAATTCATCAAAATAATCTATGATGTAATCGTCGTTATTTGATTGAAGATTTTTAACAGCATCTGATATTAATTTGTTAGTTAAATCGCTAGCTTCTTTAATTTTTTTATTCATTTAATGAATCCCTCAAAAAAAGCCCTCAAAAGAGGGCAAAGGATTTGCATGTACTCGTCTTTCCGAGTTGTCAAAATTAGTTAGCTTAATAAAATGATTTTTTATTTTTTTCATTAAAAATAAATTCAGCTTTTTCATAACATATGAGCTTTAATGCTTTTTGAACTGAATCAGTGTCAACATCATCCCAACCAAACGCTTTCATTATTTTTTCTTCAATTTCTAGATAATCACTATCGCTGAGTTTGTCATAAAGTTCGTTTGATTGAGCTTTAATTTCTGCTTCTTTAGCGTCTTGCATTTCAGAATTATTCATCATTTTGCAATATGCTCTTTCGTAACTGTTCTCTACAGTTCTATGTAATTGCATTTTTACATCCTCACTGGCATTAGGATTGCTATTGCTTCTTGATTCCAAAACTCAAAAACAGCAGGACTTTTATCGTCCATCGGCATTAATATTTTTACCGAAGGGAATTTTGGATTGATTATTTTTCCAACTTTTAATATGTCACTGAGATATTCAGTATTAAAACCGATGCTAGACGTATGTTTTCCCTGTGAAAGCTTAGGTATTATCTTTTTATAATCAGGATAAACCCCGTCAACAACCTCAATTAACCCAACTGATAAAGTTTCATCTTTTTCTGATTTGTAAAAGATTAGTCCTTTTTGTGTGTTTATTTCTGCATAATAAAATTTTGTTGGGATTTTATCTTTTATTGATATAATTACGCCTGTTTTCATTTTACTTAAATGCTTTCCAACAAAAAGCTTGTGCCCGTTTGTTGCTGCTAATGTTCCGTCCTTGTCAAAGAAAAGTCCATTTAAGTAGTGTCTTACGTCTTGATATGCTCTAAACAATTGAGCTGACAATAATTGAGCTTTTTCAACTTTGATAATCATCTTTTTATCTCCTCTTACCTCAAACTCAAGCGCACTTTTTAAATGCGCTTTGATTTGAATACTGGTACATACCCCAGCAGGTGTTGCGCTCCCTTATTCCTTGTCATTCGTTCATCAGCTTAGAGGGAGCTAGGCATTTCGTTCTAAGATGAGCTTCGCTTTCACACTGTCTACTTGAATAACACTTTATAAGTTGTTCCGACTTTTCTAATTTTTAAAGAGCTTCAACTTTGGTAAGTTGATTTGTTTTGATGAAATAATAATAACTTTAGTTATCAAATTAGTCAATAACAAAAGTTATCAATATTTAAATAAAAGTTATCGTTTGGTTGTTTTTTAATCTGTTTGGTGAGTTTTTTTGGGGGGGGAGGTATAAAAAAAGCCCTTATTGGGCTTTGAAATAAATTAAAATAAAAGTTTATTTTCTTTTGAAATTTTCATCATTTTTTGTGTATTCATATGCGTCAAGAATCAATCCAGATATTCTTAATACGTTTTCAGGTTTATCAATAATAATTTGATCTCCTGCGCCAATTTCTAATCCAGCTCTCTTAACTTCGTCTTTTATGTTGTCTGTTAGATCAATGGGCAATTGAATTGATGGGCGTTGTTTATTATCAAAATATCGGACCATCCATCTGTTGGATTTATTTTGATAAAGCACACTAAAATATGATTCGGTATCTTTGTATGTTAATTCATCGTCATTTGTTATCGAATGTATGTGATCGAAAAAAACTCTTTCAGAGTAAGTTGTGATAATTTTATTATTTTCAGGATCTACAATATCGGCTTTTTCATCAATTATTGTTGTTTGTTCTTGGTCGCTTGGTGTATCGTCTGAAATTTCTTTTTTTCCTGTTAGACCCACAACCACCATATTGCTTACAGCTCTTTCAATTGCATTTTTTACAATTGGTGTAATACTATCAAGAAATTTTTGATTTAGTTGTCTTGATATGTTTGATTTGTTTGCTACATATTTAACAAAATCAATCGGAGCTTCTCTCAAGGTTGAAGTTATTGTTTTAGTGAATAATGAAAAATAAATACTTTCTTCTGCTAATGTTCTTAATGCTTCTGGTTTGAATTGATCGTATCTAAATTGATAAAGTTGTTCATAATCATTATCTTGTAATTCTTCGATCTTAATTTTTAAGAAAGGGCTTGAGTCCATAATGTTTTTTTGTTCTAAATCTGTAAAAAATCTCCATTCTCTACCATTTGTTATTGCCGCCACAGCTACTTCTGGGGTTGCATTAAAATATCTTGAAAGTTGTGGGCAGTGATTTGTTAATTCTTCATTCCATGATTTTGCCTCTATGAACATTACAGGTAAATCTTGGCAGAAAAGAGCATAATCAACTCGCTCATTAGCTTTTTCTCCGGGGAAATCAGCTTTAAATTCTGCTTTTACTTTTGTTGGGTCGTATGGTGTAAAACCTAATATATCCAAAAGTGGTAATATTAAAGCTTGTTTTGTAGTTTCTTCTGTAGTGCAGTGATTGCCAACTTTTTTTACATGCTCCGAGTGATTATTTAGTTTACTTTTGAAGGTATTCATATTTATTGCCTTATATTATGGGATTATTTGTTTTATTTTGATAAAAATTTTAAATTACTTCTATAATGCTAATAATTATTATTGTTTTCACGTAAATCTTCTATTTTTAATAACCGCCTATAAAGCGGTTATCTATTATACTTACTTTTAAGGTTAGATATCATGAACATCAATAAATCTTGATGATTTAACAATTGCAGCTACATACATAACTTTATCTACTAATTCATCACTAATTGTAATTGGAGGGTGATCTTGGTTGATGCTAGTGAAACGATATTCAGAATCTCTATGATACTCAAGTTTTTTTATCATATTTCTTCCGTCTTTCAGCCTTACAAAAACTTCATCTCCTGACGCTGGCATGACTTTTGGTTCGATGACAACAAACTCTCCAGAGTTTATTCTAGGAAACATTGAATCGCCCTTTACTCGTAAGCCGAATGCGCTAGGATCGTCACTATAAAATTTTAAATAACCATTTAAAGATTCGTCCATTTCAAAAGCTCCATTAGCTCCCATTACAGCCTCTCCTTTAACTTTTACTGCTCCATTCTTAACTGTGCCTACAAATTCAAATTGTTGATCATCTAGTCCAGAATCACCCGTTCCAGCAGACAACCACTCTAAATTTACTTTTAGAGCCTGAGCTAATTCAGATATTTTTCTAAAACTTTTTGACTCACCTGCTACCAACTTTCTGATTGCTGGTTGAGAAACATTAACTGCCTTAGCTAAATCGTGCTGTGATAAACCAGATTTATCAAATGCAATTTTAAAACGTTCATTAAATGTATTCATAACGACTCCTTATGTTTTGATTATATAACTTTTGTTATAAAAAATAAAAAAACATAAGTTATCACAATATTGACTTAACCAATAACTTTAGTTATCATTATCTTAGTTGTTAAATAATGGAGGGCAAAATGGAGCCTTTAAAAAAAGCAATAATCGCCGTTGGAGGACAGAGAGAGTTAGCTTGCCTTTGCGGTGTTAGTCAGGCAGCAGTAAGTAAATGGCTGAATGGCATTAGTAAAATTGGGGAAGATAAAGCTATTTTGCTGGAGCAGGCTTTAAACGGTTTAGTAACGTGCGAAGAGCTACGCCCTGATGTCAACTGGTCCGTTATTAGAGGTCGCGCATGAGCACATTGAACAATGAAAGCACACAAAGCCAATGCAAAAACATTTTGCGGCATTTGCAAAGCGGTAAAACCATTAATCCGTTACAAGCATTGAATGAATATTGTTGCTTTAGACTTGGTGCGCGTATTTATGACTTAAAAAAACGTGGTCATTCAATTAATAGTCGCATGATAAGAGCTAAAAACGGCAAGAAGTATGATGAATATTCGATGAGGGTTAATTGATGAATAAGTTTATATCTAACTCATTTCAAGTTCCCAACGCTGTTATTGATGAATTAATGGCTGATATGTCAGCTAATGCGTTACGTTGTTATTTACTGATTACTCGCAAAACCACGGGGTGGGGCAAAACAAGCGATAAAATCAGCATATCTCAATTTATGCAATATTTAGGGATAAAAGACAAGAGAACTGTTTATGCCGCTCTATCTGAATTAACAAATTTAGGTTTGATCAATGCAATTAAAAATAATGGTGAAATTACTGAATATTCACTAGTGTTAGAAACATCAGAACCAGTAGCAAAAAATGTAGGTACAAAAAATGCTACTGGTAGCAAAAAATGCATGGAACCAGTAGCAAAAAATGTTACTGCCACCAGTAGCAAAAAATGTCACTCTACAAAAGACACTATTAAAAACAATATTACAAAAGAAAATAACATTGATTTTGATTTGGTCATGGATGCATACAACGATGCTGTAGAAAACAGATTGCCTCAGATTCAAAAAATGACCACCGCACGAAAAAATCTAGTTAAAAAATTTTTTAAAGACAACAAAAAACTAAATATCAATGATTTGATTAACTATTTTTATGATTTTGTAGAAAGAGCACCAGCTTGGATGTTTGGTGAAAACCAGAGAAACTGGGAGGCTAAATTTGAATACATTGTTAAGGATGAAACTTATACAAAATTCAAGGAGGGTACGCTATGAACGTGATTCCACATGACTTAGTTGCTGAACAAGCCGTGCTTGGCTCAATGATGTTAGATTTTCAATCAGACCGCTGCCAAAAAGCGATCTATTCATTGAAGCCAGAATCATTCTACAGCAGACATCATCAAGTTATTTTTGCTGAAATGCTTGAATTAAATCGTAAAAACTACCCAATTGACCTGATTACCTTGTCAGACAGTATGGAAGCAAAAGGAACTTTGAAAGATTGCGGTGGTTTAGCTTATCTAGCTGAATTATCCAAAAATACGCCGTCGATGATCAACGTTACAGCCTATGCTGGAATTGTTCGAGATAAAGCGATTGAACGCTATACATTGCAAAAATTAAACGACTGTAGTGCGATGATTTTTGAAAAATCAAATTTATCTACTAGCGACAAAATATCGGCTATTCATGCGCTATTTACGCAAATTGATGACTATAACAAAACTGGTAAAACAACTGGACTTAAGTCGTTAAAAACAATCGCTGATAAGTGGACCGAAACCCTTGGGCAACGATTAGAAAACGCAGATAGTGCACGTGGTTTATCAACTGGAATCAAAGCATTAGATGAGAAATTAGCACCTAAAGGGTTGGTTAGAGGCTCGCTGTTTGTGGTTGGTGCTCGTCCAAAAATGGGTAAAACCACTTTTGAAATAAACATGGCTCGTCATTGCGCTATGAATGAGAAATTACCTGTACTGATGTTTTCGTTAGAAATGCAAGATGAGCAAATGCTTGAAAACATTTTAGCCCAAGAATCTGCTGTAAACAGCAATATTTTCTATGACGGTGGTTTAGGTTCGGATTCAGAGTTTGCGCGCGTTATGCATCATCTCAACGAATTATCAAACACCGATAATATTTACATTGATGATACACCTGCAATCACACTATCGCATGTCCGCTCAGAAGCTCGCCGCATGGCAAGAGAAAAAGGTCAAATCGGCATGATCATGGTTGACTATCTAACTCTAATGGAAAAAGAAAAAACAGGTGATGACACGCGTAACGACTTGGCTTACGGAGCAATCACTAAAGGGCTAAAAGCATTGGCTAAAGAGCTTAATTGCGTTGTTGTTATGTTAACTCAATTAAATCGTAATCTTGAATCAAGAGCGGATAAACGACCGATACCAAGCGACAGCAGAGATACGGGACAAATTGAGCAAGATTGTGACTACTGGGTGGGTATTTATCGTGATGCAGTTTACAACGATAACGCAGATATGAACCTGATGGAAATAAATGTAGCTTTAAATCGCCATGGCTCAGGTAATTTCACTGTTTTTGCAGGCATTAGCAATGGTCGCATTTATGAAGTAGATCAGCTCGAATCACAAGCTAGAGCAAACCCAGAACCAGTTAAGAAAGAGCGTAAATATGCGAGAGCAGGTTAACCACTGCCCGCTTGGACGTTATCACATGCTCGACAAAATAGCGTACGACTATGTGAGAGAGATAAAGAGCAGGGGGGCAAATACGGCAAAGATTAAGCAGCAATTAGCAGAACGAGTTAAAAAATATTCAGAAGAAGATAAGGCAAAATTGAGGGAGTTGATACAGAAATGGCTTACAAAATAACAGCAACAGTACAAGTAGGGCTTCAGGAGCAAGTAAACATTACCATGTTTCGTGTTAACAAGATAACTGAATCAGACATCAAGAAGATATACAAAGGCGCGACAGTTGATAATTATTCTTGTGTAAAGGTGGCATAAATATGGATTATTTTTTTGCTGTAATGATTTTTATAGCTTTAACTTTAAATTTTACTTTACTGTGCGGATTAGTTGGATCAGGTGCAAGTTCATCAATTCTTGATTTATTTGACAAAAAATTTAAGCAGTATCGATTAGCTGGAAGTTTGGCTAAAGCAGTAGAGAAAGCTAATAAGGACTTTAAAGCTGTGGTGATTATTCATGGTGATTATGAAATTTTAGTTGCCAGGAAAGTAAAGGACTCAACCAATGACTAAATTAACACAGCAAGAGTTAGAAAAAGAGCGCGCTCTTTTTGAAAAATGGCTTTCGAGCTTTTATGGTTATAGTTTTGTTTTTGGTCACGATTATTTAATTGATGAAAATCGTTATGTGAGCGGACCAATAAACATGCGTTGGTCAAGTTGGCAGGCACGGGCTGAATTAGACGGGGATCGGGGTGAGTAATGAGTGATTTATTAATAATTGGTGGTGTAGTTATTGTACCACCCGTGGAACGAACTGGAGAACTCGGTAAATTTATTGCTAAAACTAGAATAGATTTAGGGTTTACTCAGGCTCAACTGGCGGAAAAAATGGGTGTGAGCAACACAATGATATCAATGATTGAAAAACGACAAAAGCCAATTAGTGCAGAATTAATTGAGGCATTTTTCAATGCGGTGAATCTTGATGCTGGTGAGCGCACTAATTTTATTCAACTAGCGGTGACGAATAACGTAGCAATATACGCAGAAAAAACTATAAAAAAAATAGTGTGTAGATGTTGATTATGAACGACAACGTAAAAAAACCAAAGCACTATCAAATAATCGAGGGTGTCGAATCTATCGACATCATAGCACGAAGCATGACTGTAGAGCAGTTTAGTGGCTTTTGCCTAGGTAACATTCTGAAATATCGAATTAGAGCAGGTAAAAAAGATGCTTTGGAGCAAGACATTGCAAAAGCGAATGAGTACGAGAAGATTTTTGAAAATAAAAAACATCTTTGCATTGATTTGGAGGGCAACTAAGTAATGGCAAATAAGAAAATATTTAAACTAGTTAGCGAAACAGTAAAAAACAATTTAATTAATTTTATTCGCTCATTACCAGTTGATAGTAAAAATCCATTAGTAGTTTGTATTCAAGAGATGACTAGAACTTTAGAGCAAAACGCCCGCATGTGGGCAACATTAACGGATATATCGGAACAAGTTAATTGGCACGGATTAACGCTAACTCCAGAAGAATGGAAGCACGTTTTTACTGCAACACTAAAAGGACAAAAAACGGTACCCAATTTAGATGGGACAGGCTTTATTGTTTTAGGTCAATCAACAAGAAGAATGAGTAAAAAAGAATTGAGTAATTTATTGGAGTTAGCATATGCATTTGGAGCTGAGAAAGGCGTTAATTGGAGCGAGCAGTCTAAGACAGATTTATTAATATTTGATTGGTACAAAGACCAATTATCAAAGGTGGCATGATGAACAACGAACACAAAGAACAACTGAAACTATATGATGATAAAGAGCAAGAATTAGAACGGGCAATAGCAATAGTTAGAGAACAACGTAGAGAATACATTAATCAGCATAATTTAAACAAGGTTAACGACAATGCCGAAAAAACACAAATTAATCAAAACGGATTTTAAATGCCCTGAATGTAATGGTGCTTGTTTATATAACGTTGATTGGGATTTGTATGTCTGTAATAGACCATTGGTTGGTGTTAACGGAGAAGTAAAAGGCTCTTGCGGTAAGTTTTACAAGAATAAAATAAGGGTGAAACAATGAGCAGACTAACTAAAGAAGCAAGAGGGCGAGAGTGCACGGTTCGATTACCGTGCTGTAATCATAATCCAGAAACTACGGTGCTAGCGCATTATCGATTAGCGGGAACGTGTGGCGTAGGAATGAAACCGAATGATTTGCAAGGTGCGTGGGCTTGCTCTGCTTGTCATGACGAAATCGACCGCAGAACACGAATATTTGAGAATAAACTCGTTAGATTAGCTCACGCTGAGGGCGTTATTAGAACACAA
This sequence comes from Gilliamella sp. BG3, assembly GCF_046635605.1. Lineage (NCBI taxonomy): Bacteria > Pseudomonadati > Pseudomonadota > Gammaproteobacteria > Orbales > Orbaceae > Gilliamella > Gilliamella sp. BG3. The sequence goes on along the minus strand of NZ_JBIDFE010000017.1, from coordinate 10,105 downwards.
GACATCTTGGTTAAAGAGGGGAAAGTTAAATTATGAGACCAGCAACGTTTGCACTCGGTAGATTGAAATCTGGGCAGATGAATAAAACTGAAACTGAATACTATCAGTATCTAAAAACGCTTGAACAAGCTAACGAAATAACATGGTTTAAATTCGAGGGTCTAAAATTCAAATTAGCAAATAACACAACATACACACCCGATTTCGTTGTAATGAATAAAGATGGATTAATTGAATTGCATGAAGTTAAAGGGTTTTGGATGGATGATGCAAGGGTAAAAATAAAAGTGGCTGCCGACATGTATCCGTTTAAATTTTTAGCGATAAAAAAGAAAGCGAAAAAACTAGGTGGCGGTTGGGAAATTGAAGAATTTTAAGGATAACAAATGCTAGCAGAATATGTATACGTTGATGATGAGCCAGATGTTAAGCAATTTGAAAATTATCTCAATAGTAAAAATTTATTTATTGAGAAAGCTAATGAGAACAATTTACTAGCCAAAGCTATTGATTTGTTAAAAATGTGGGGTGCATGCAATGCATATTCTAGCAGATGTGGCTATAAAAATGTTAGCGCTATGTTTTCAGAATTATACCCTAAACATAACCTTGTTTATATAGAAAACGAGCTAGAATTTATTGATGAATGCATGAGAAATGCTAAAAATTCTAAAGATTTAGCGTTAAGAGAACAATGGGAATTAGCAGATTTGTATTACCGCGGCATTGATGTTGTTATTGATGGCTCAGATGGGAGCGAGAGATTAACATTAAGAGAAATAGCAAAAATGAAAGATATATCAAAAGATACAGTTGACAGGCGGTTAAAATCATTTGAAAGTTATATTGTTGCTAATTTATCAAAAAGGAATGATATTTTTTATTAAATGCTGTTGACATGAGACAGAAACTGTACTAAATTAGCCATGATAGGATTTTTATATATAAAGCTCGCAAATGCGGGCTTTTTTATTATCTTCTTAGAGATAAATTTATTCAATAGCACAAAAAGCTAAAAAACAATAGTTGACATATAACGCCCGTTATATTATTATATACTCATAAATTGATGAGAGGGCGTAAAAATGAAATTATTCCATGGTTCAAAAGAAAACAACTTAAAATATGATAATGGTGACATATGTAATATCTATAGTGGTTCATTGTTTTTTTCTGACTGTAGAGAGTCCGCAGCGTCTCATGGTAATTACATCTATTCAGTAGATGTTGATGAGGATGACATTTTAAGTCACAAAAAACTAGTTTCTATGCAATATTCTGGTGATATTAATATATTCGAAATGTTGCGAGAAGTGGCATTAGATGAATATTTAAATATTGATACTGATGAAAAATTAGAAAGATTAGCGGAGTTAGTTATTGATAATATCGGTACTTATGATTGGTGCGATGAAGATGTTGAATTATTAAATGCGTTTGATTTAACTTACATGGGTTGGGAAGCGCAGCGTCTTCGCTCTATTTTAGCTAAAAAATTAGGTTATAATGCTGTTGAAGTTTTAGATGAGCACGGAATCAGTTATATGGTTTTAAATCCATCGCTAAAAAAGGAGTTTTAATAATGGCAACAGAAGCGCAAAAAAGAGCGGTTGCAAAGCGTAGGGCTAAACTGGAATCATTAAGATTTGATTTTAATGTTGAGAAGCAGTCTGATATTGAAGCGCTTGATAAGTTTAATAGATTATCAGAGCAGTTTAATAGTAAAAAAGAGGCGTTTATCTATTTGCTAAATAGATACAATTAATTTTTAATAAATAGCTTAAGATGAGGTAGCTATGATTATCACTCACTCAAATAAATTTTTAACACCAAAAAGTAAGGTTATAGGCTGTCTGTTTAATTCTAGTCTAGATATACCTGATTTTCTAATTAGTTCAAACTGTGTAACACAGTCCAAAAAGTTTTGGGCTAACCCTGTTTCCGCTGCTTATTACAAAGAAGCAAAAGAAATGGCTGAAAAAGCAAATATAGATGGGGTGGATGGTAGTGGCTTTCCTGATTTTATTGATACATACACTAAACAATTGTTTTTAAAAACTAAATCTGGTTATATTGTACATTCACCGCTAACCTCATGCGCGTTAGTTGATGAGTTTACAACAAAGGCTAGAGCTTTCCATCAAATTTTAATGGATAGATATTTAGAGCTTAAAGAGGTTGGTAAAAAAAATAAAAATTTTAAATATAAATTTATTGGTTCCGGTTATTTTAGTCATCAAATACAACCGCGGGGGGTTGCTCTAAGTAATCGCGGCGAATTAGCCTTGGCTCATGGCGGGGTGTTTTTTGTAAAACAAACTCCTTTTTTGAGGTCATCTAAAAAAAGGGTAGTTAACTTAAATGAAAATAAAAAATATCTCTTTTTTTACGGAACGCTCAATGATGCTAATTTTAATTCCGGATTCATATCGTCAGGATTGCCAGCGTTAACGGCTATCGGCGGTATGATTGAGTCTATTGAGCTTAAACTTGGTTATGAAACTCCGATACCGTTTGCTTTTGGGTTAAAAAATTACAGTGCATCAAAAGGAGGTAAGCTTGGCTCAATTTTTAATAAAAGCAAAGTTACACCTCACCTTGCATTAGAAGAAAAAACTGGCTCTTTAGATTTTGTGGTTGTTTTAGACGTTACTAAATTTAATAGCGATGATATTGCTACTGAATTAATGAAAGTAAGGAGATTGGCTGGCGGAGCAATATTTAATTATCATTGCACTAATGAAATGATAAATGAAGATAGTAACTATTTTTTCATTAGAAATTTTAAATCAAAGATGAAAAATGCAATTGATAGCAAGGATGTTATTAATTATATTATCACTCGCCGTTTGCATCCGATTGCGTGCGGTTACGCCTTATTGCAGAGACCAAATTTTAAAGGAGGGGTAAGGGTTGATAAAGCTAATGAGCAACACCTCCACGCTTTTTCTGAAACGTTATTTATTCCTGTTCGATTGAGCAAGAAACTTGATTCTAAATCTTTTTTTAAGAGGCGGATTTATGAAAATTGCACCGCTTATATTTAATTAACGTTTGCAAAAATTTGTTGTACTTGTTATATTTATATTGCCGCTGAACAAGCGGTCTAGAAATATTAAATATTGTCAAGTTAAATAATGTTGACCTTCAATGCCGTGCAGGCAGTTTATAAAACATTTCGATTGATATAACAGCCGAATAGGTTGCTGAGAAATTTTAAGTATTTACTTTTCTTTGAATGAAAAATTACAGCTGAATAAGCTGCGGAAAGCCCGACTTTAATAAGCTGGGCTTTTTTGTTTTCATTTTGTAATTTTTTATATTAAACTGCGTGTTTTTTAAACGCAGGTAATATTAAATTATGAAAAAAATAGCTTTAATTTTGGTTTTATTTTTATTATTCCCGTCGATTTCAAATGCTAAGAATTGCAGAAAAGGCATACCGTGCGGCAATTCTTGTATATCAGCGTCTAAAACTTGTCGAATTGGAACGCACTCAGTAGTGCCGACGCCCAAGGCGAAAAAGTCAAAATCAACACCAACAGCCGAGCAGGTTGCAATTAGTAAGCAAAATTTTGACAATGCGAAAACTCAGCTGACTAAATTATATAAATTAAATTCAACACAAACCGAATTTTACTGCGGATGTGATATTTCATGGGCAGGTAAAAAAGGTGTTGTCGATTTTGGTAAATGCGGATATGAGCCAAGAAAAAATCAAACAAGAGCAGAACGCATTGAATGGGAGCATGTTATGCCTGCCGAAAATTTTGGTAGACATCTGCAATGTTGGCGAGACGGTGGACGTAAAGCGTGTAAAAAAGATGTTACTTTTAATAAAATGGAAGGTGACATGCACAACTTGCAACCAGCTATCGGTGAGGTAAACGGTGACCGTTCTAACTATCGTTATTCGCTGTTTACAGATATGTTTGATCAATACGGACAGTGTAAAACTGCTGTAGATTTCAAAGAAAGAAAATTCCAACCTCGTGACGAAATTCGGGGTATAATAGCACGCACATATCTATATATGTCTGATAAATACAAAATTAATTTATCTAATCAAGAAGAAAAATTGATGGCAGCGTGGGATAAAATGTTTCCGCCTGAAAAATGGGAATGCGAGCGCAACAAGCTAATAGAAAAAATTCAGGGTAATGATAATAAGTTCATTACTTCACAATGTAATTAATTCAAGCCGACGAAAGTCGGTTTTTTCATGTCCAAATTTCATGCATGTTGGCGACATTGATGTCGTCAACATCTACAGAATCGACAGCAAAGCTAGACACACACATAACTAACATTTAGCTAGTACGCTGTCACATCATTAACTAACAAGAAGATTTAATTATGCCAATAAAAGACCCTGATAATGTCAACTGGGTTGTTGTCATTTATCTATTTATTATTACATCCCTCGGCTCATTAGCTAGCTATTGCTACCATGTGCTGAATGGCGACAAATTCAATATTTGGGGGTTAATTGCTCAGATATTTATTTCAACGTTTGCTGGTGCTTTAGTTGTTTTGGCCGCAAGTTATTTTAATTGGCAATTCGAGTTTGCTGGCGGTGTAGCTGGTTTAGCTGGTTGGTCTGGCGCTACTCTTATTAAAGCGCTGGAGGAGCGACTAATTAAAAAAGCGAAAGGAGGAGATTAATGAAGCTAACAAGATTAAAAACAAGTGAGCGCGGTACGTTTGGTAAACTAAAACTACCATCGGGTACGATTTTATCAACATTAGAGCTACCGTGGAAAGATAATCAGCGTCAGATTTCATGTATTCCATCTGCTATGTATCAATGCGATATTGTTAACTCACCAAAGTTTGGTCGAGTATATCAAGTTAAAGACGTCCCTAATCGCTCTCATATTTTAATCCATGCAGGTAATTGGACCAAAGATACACAGGGCTGTATTTTAGTCGGCATGAGCAATAACGATACCCAGTTATTTGAAAGCAGAAAGGCGTTAAATTTGCTGATGAACGAACTTAATGGACAGTCATTTAAGTTGGAAATTATAGAAGCTTATGAATAGATATAGTTGAGTGATTCGTCATGTTCAAATTGTCTAAAGTAAAAAGAGGTAAGTATGAATATAAAAATGAGTAAGTTCGATGATTTATATAGAGCTATTATTTTGTTTCTCATATGTCTTGGCTTGTTTGTGTTTGGTTCGGGGTTATTTATTGGTTGGTTAATCTGGGGTTAGCTCTATGTCTAATATGTCCAAGCTGAACGCATCGCTTTTGGTGATTCTTGTTTTCATTAGTTATTTTGCATACAACAATTATCAAGAGAAAAAGCAGCTCAAAAAAGATAAAGCTGAACTGTTCGGAAAAATCGAACGGTTAGAGCAGAACATTGCTAAAAACAATCAAATCATAGCAGATAATGAGCAAAGCAAACGCGAGCTAGAAAACCAATCACTAGAACGTCAGGAGCGAATCAATGAGCAACTCAAGAATAATGACTGTGCTAATCAGTTTGTGCCTGTGTCTATTTCTAGTAGCCTGTACAACCGAGCGAAAAGTTTACGTCAATCGACCGATACCAGCAAATCTATTAAATGACTGTTTACCGAATTTACCACCCAAATCGATGACGTTCGGAGATAGTCTCAGATATAACGAGCATTTGCTAAATGTTATTGAAAAGTGCAATGCGGATAAAAGGGCGATAAGGGAGATTAGTTATTAGTTATTGCATTATTGCTAATCAGGGAAAAGTAAGTTATCATCTAATTGCGTTTTAGGTTAACTCACTTATTAAACATGTTACATTTTTATCCGTATCATGTTTAATTTCTTCGTACTAGGGGATCTGGCTTCTAAGTTTGGCGACCGTGAACCAACTCCCCTTAAAACTATCAACTTAGATACTCCTCATTAATAGCTTTTCAATAATAAATAACTATTCACTTTTACCGCATAAAGTATAAAAAATCCTGGGCGGTTATAAAAAATAACTGCATATTTAATCAAATTAGCGACATTCTAATGAATTCATTAAAAATTACTTATAAAAAAGTTAGCGACTTAAAAAAACATATCAAAAATTCAAGAACGCATTCAGACGATCAGATTCAGCAAATAATTAATAGTATTATAGAGTTTGGTTGGACAAATCCGATTTTAATCGATGAAAACGATATTATAATTGCTGGACATGGACGTCTAGATGCGGCAGAAAAGCTCAACCTTGATAATATCCCTTGTGTTGTTTTGAGTGGTTTAACGGATGTGCAAAAAAAGGCTTACTTAATCGCTGATAACCAGTTGGCTCTTAATGCTGGATGGGATTTTGATATTTTGCAAGCTGAGATTGAGAGCTTAAAATTTAATAACTTTGATATTGATTTGTTAGGATTTAGCAAGTCAGATCTAAACAAGATTTTTTCAAATGAAGATCTTAGTATAGATTGCGATAGTAATCTGCCAGATAAATCTTTAGAAAATAAAATTATAGTTGAAATTGAAGTTAAAACGGAAAAAGAGCAAGAGCAGTTATATAATGAAATGACAGAGAGGGGGTACGTATGCCGTCTTTTAACATTGTAAGAACAACACAGCCTAGCAACTCATTTAGAGTAAAATCAATCGCTGGTAAGTTTGATTTAGATGATAATCACAACACGGAACATTTTGACGGTAATATTGATCTACCAGAACATTGGAATGTAGGTCTTATTGTGGGCGCAAGTGGTACTGGTAAAACAACTATAGCCAAGGAATTGTTTCCTGATAGTTATGTTTATGGTTATGAATATAAAGAAAAATCAGTAATCGATGATATGCCTAAAAACTTATCTGTTGATGAAATTTGTAAAGCGTTTAATTTGGTTGGTTTTTCTTCTCCTCCTTGTTGGATAAAGCCCTATCATGTATTAAGCAATGGTCAAAAAATGCGTGTTGATCTAGCAAATGCTTTACTATCAGATCAGGAAGTTGTTGTTTTTGATGAGTTTACTAGTGTAGTAGATCGTCAAGTCGCTAAAATTAGCAGTTTCGCAACACAAAAAGCTGTTAGAAAAAAGGATAAAAAATTTATAGCTGTTGGTTGTCACTATGATGTAGAAGATTGGTTGATGCCGGACTGGGTATTTGACACCAACACCATGACATTTCGTATAGGGAATAAAAAAAAAGACCAGATATTAGTTACACCTTGGCTAGAGTACATAGAAAAGAGTGGAACAGGTTTAGTAAGTACCATTATCTAAGTCATTACCATCACCCTGCAGCTGAATGTTACGGTCTTTTTATTGATAAGGAATTAGCTGGGTTTTGTAGTGTTTTGCGCTTTCCTCATCCAATATTAAAAAACCTAAAAAGAGTTCACCGCCTAGTTATACACCCTGATTATCAAGGCTTAGGGATAGGTTTGAGGCTGTTAAATGATGTAGCAAAGTTATATATACCTAAATTCAAATTTGGTATAATTACATCGTCTCCTCCGTTAATACTATCACTATCTAATTCCCCTGATTGGGTTCTTATTGATCAAGGTAGAAAAGTATCAACAGGAGGCAAGATACACGGCTCAAAAAGAAGCAAAACATCAGACAGTCGATACAGATATACAACTTCGTGGAGATTTAAACGCTAAATGTATAGCAAGTAAATCAGCATCTATTGGTAGAGCTTGCTTCACATACTCAGGAGCTTCAATCCACTTTATTACTTCAAGTTTTACAATTTTAGCCTCTATTCTAGGGAAATTATATCCATTGGCTAATATTGCGATTTTCCCAACGGATAGAGTTTTAAAATTCCACCTTTTCCCAAAGTAGCGGTATTCAGTGTTTTTATCTCCACAAAGAAACATGTTGAAATACTGCTTTTTAAGTGGAAAAAATGCTTTAGTCATATTACACCTCTTTATTAAAAGTTAGCTTAAAAATTGTAAGATTCTAAAATTAAAAATAATAGAGGTAATTTAAAAAAAAGAATATTAGGTAAGAACATGGCAAGACCAACAAACTACAGAGAAGAATACGCTGAACAGGCTAGAAAACTGTGCTTGTTGGGTTATACAGATAAGCAATTAGCTGATTTTTTTAATGTTTCAGAGCAAACTATTAATACATGGAAAACTAAACATCCTCAGTTTCTTGAGTCCATAAAAAAAGGTAAGGAGATCGCTGATGTTAATGTAGTTGAATCATTATATAAAAGAGCCATTGGCATTGAATATGAAGAAGTTGAGCTGAAAACTGACGGGGCAAATAAATCTAAACGAGTAATAAAAAAATTAATTCCACCTGATACAACCGCTCAAATATTTTGGCTTAAGAACCGACAGCCTCAAAAATGGCGAGATAAACAAGAAATCGATCACCAGTCATCAGACGGCTCGATGTCACCAAAACCAACACGAATAGAGTTAGTAACACCAAAAGAGTAATTATTATGACAACAGCACAAATACAGTTACCTAAAAAATTGATATCTGTGTTTGTGGCTGAAAATGTCAGATATCGTGGTGCGTACGGCGGTCGAGGTAGTGCTAAAACCCGTACATTTGCATTAATGACGGCGATTAAAGGCTATCAATTTGCAGAGGCAGGGGTAAGCGGTGTAATACTATGCGCTCGTGAGTTTATGAATTCGTTAGCTGATTCTTCTATGGAAGAAGTAAAGCAGGCTATTCGCTCGGTTGATTGGTTAGCTGATTATTACGATATTGGGCAAAACTATATCAGAACAAAAAACGAATTAGTTAGCTATGTGTTTTGTGGTTTACGTCATAATCTCGACAGTATTAAATCAAAAGCACGCATATTACTATGCTGGGTTGATGAAGCGGAAAACGTATCCGAAATAGCGTGGCGAAAACTCACTCCAACAGTTCGTGAGACTAATTCTGAAATATGGGTAACATGGAACCCTGAAACCGAGGGAAGCCCGACTGATGTAAGATTTAGGCAAAAACCGCCAGATAATGCCATCATCGTTGAGATGAATTATAACGATAATCCTTTTTTCCCCGATGTATTAGAGCAAGAGCGATTAAACGACTTAGCCAGATTGGACTATGCCTCCTATGCTTGGGTGTGGGAGGGTGCTTATCTTGAAAACTCAGATAAACAAGTTTTAAGCGGTCGATATGTTGTTGAAGAATTTGACGACAACCTGCACAAACAAGCTGACCGTTTATTGTTCGGTGCTGACTTCGGCTTTGCTAATGACCCGAACACATTAATCCGCTCATTTATTCTTAATGATTGTCTGTACATCGAATACGAAGCGTACGGCGTTAATATCGAACTTGACGAAATGCCAACTTTTTATGATTCAGTACCAGAAGCGAGAAAATGGCCGATTAAAGGTGACTGCTCAAGACCTGAAACAATTAGCCATATCAAGCGCAAGGGTTTTAATATCTCAGCCGCAAAAAAATGGCAGGGCAGTGTTGAGGATGGTATCGCATATCTGCGAGGATTTAAGAGAATTATTATTCATCCTCGTTGTAAACATACTGCAACAGAAGCGCGGTTATATAGTTATAAAACTGATAGGGTAACAAGTGAAGTGTTGCCCATCATTGAAGATAAAAACAATCATTGTTGGGATGCGGTCAGATATAGCCTAGATGGTTATATTAAACATAAACGTTCAGCAGGATTATTTATGAGGTAACAATGGGTTATTCGAATTTAACAGATGAACAGTTATTAAATACTGCCCAAACAGCAATTAATAGCAATCAGGATATAAGTAGACAACGGTTAGCGTATGCATCACAAGGATTGGTTAATAACACTAAAAGGGCATTTATCGATCGCGAGTTTGGTTATCCAGAAAATCTCACTTTCTCAGATTTCTATAAACTATATAAGCGAAACAGCGCAGCCCGTGGCTTTGTTGAGCGATTGAGTGATATTTGTTGGCTAGATTACCCTAAATTTATAGATGGCGATATTCGAGAACAAGACTCAAAGCTAACAACTTGGGAGCAAATAGTTACTGATTTATTTAACGATAAATTGTGGTCAGCTATCACCGAAGCGGATAAGCGTGGAATTGTGGGTAGATATTCAGGACTCATTATTCAATTACGAGATAGCAGAAAATGGGAAGAACCAGTTGATACGGT
>NZ_JBIDFE010000016.1:0-58188 GCF_046635605.1 Gilliamella sp. BG3 | reverse complement strand
CTTGTGCCTTGTGCCTAATATGATAGCGCATAACATTCCACCTGTCAAGTAAGTTTTTATTTTATTTGAATTTTTAATAATCAATAGCTCGTTTAATGAGCGATTAATACTACAAAAGTGTCTGAATTATAGAATACTTAAAATGACTTCGCTAGTTTTTTTGTTACTGTTTGTAATACTTTGTTAGCCTTAGGGTTTAAGATGGTTATCTTTATGATATTTTTGAAGACAGTTTTTTGGGTGTTATGTTATGTTTGGTTAAAATAACAAATGAAAAATTAAATAAAATCAATTTTCCTCCTGATCATTTTTGAAATTAATCATTTAAAAACAATTAATTAAACTTCTTTAAAATAGTTTTGGGTAAACCATTATAAAAAATATCTGGATGCCTTTAGCTATAATAATTAAATAACAAAGCATGTCAATTTTGGCTCTGTCTGATTATGGCTATTCCTTTCAGTATTCATTTGTTTTTTTAAGCTTTTGAGTAAAGTTTTTGCAAATTAAAATTTAATTAATCTTTGATAAAAAATTTTTCATCACTCTCAAACGAATAGTTATTTTTTATCTCTAACAATTTGAATTTTATATTAATATTTTTACGATGCCTATCCTAAAACTAGGCAGAATTTTATATAATACTCCACCTAGTAATTTTAGAAATACTTGGTATTCTACTAAATTAGTATTTACATAGTAGATATGTATATTACCTGTTATCGTTTTTTACATCTTCAATATTTTTTAATATTGCATTATTTTAAGGTACAACACAAGCAACTCTAACTTCGCTTTGGGTCAAGTAAGTAATGTTTATATAGCCATCACCGGAATTAACAATATACTGATCATAAATACCAGATGGTTGAGCAGTCCAATAACCATCTCCAGAATCCCAGTCGCTGCCAAAATAGCTACTAGTCCCGTTATAAGTTCTTCCCCATTCATTAAATAATCCACCAATCCAACGATTGCCTTCTTGGTAACTTAAACGTCTTTGATACCAAGCCGAACTTCTTCTTGGTATACCGCCAGTCCAACCAAAGTTATTGGCATTAGAATAATCATTTATATCGGGAATACGATAACCATTGCCTAAATTTTGACAAAAACGTTGTGCATTAGCATAGCCTGCTGACTTGCCTGGCTGGACAATATACCAACGCTCTATTTTAAAACTATACAACAATTTTGTATGGCTACTATCAGCATAGAGTTTAAATAATGATGGAGTAAACACCTTATTTGTTGAATTAATAGAAGGACCTTTTAGTAGTACTTTTAATCCTTTATCACCACCAAAATAGGCTGAAACAGGGTTTCCAAGCCAATCTTCCCATTTAGGCGTCTCATCTTTACTTAATGACAAACTTATTCCAGTACCACTTTCTGCACTTACCGTTGTTCCGTTTGCCACGATTACTTGCTCTGGAGTAATTCCCCCTAGTAATAAATAAAAATACAACCTATCAGCCCCTGTTGTTGGAAAATTCTCAGCAGGATTACTAACATCCAAAACTTTAAATCCTTTATTTGCAACCCAATTAGGACCATCTAAATCATACTCAGATCCCCAAGCTAAGTTATCCACATATAAATTCGGCTGTGCATAACAAACAATGGGCATGTCCATTTTTGGATTAATGTAATAGCTATGCTTATTTCCAGTAAAATCGCTACTATTAGGAATACCATACTGCGTTGATAAATTACCATTAGTTACCGTTAAGGTAAGTTGATAAGGTGCGTCGCAAAGATTTAATTGTTTATTAGGGTTATTTTTGACTTGTTCCGTGATATCCCGACCACTGCTATCTTGCCATTTAATCGTTAATTTGCCAGTTGCATTAATGCCATCATCCCCGTCATCATCTCGACCATAATTATACGGAGCATTAACCAAATTAGTTAACGAAACTTCAGGATAATTTGAAACAGGCACTATGGTTTGAATATCAGCAAAAGTGTTGGTTATATTTGGCATCTCTATTGGGTTGTCTACACTTGAGGTATCTACCGTCGCATTTGGGTAAAGTGGGCTATTTATGCCTGAAGGTATATAGAGACCATTCGGTAACTTTATACCCAATAATCCTTCAACGCTCATTATCTTAGTTGCTCCACCATCAAACGTTAAATACGGTGCTGTACCTTGAATAACGCTTGATGTTTGTGCTGATAGTGCCTGTAAACTTATCGAATACGGTAATAATAACAATGGAGCAAAAAACAACAACGATTTTGATAAAAATTTGCGCTTTAGCGAAAATTTGAGATATTTTGCCAGCTTCAATGACAAAAATAAGAATAGCGTCTGTTTTTGACTACTGTGATAATTAGAAAGATTTAGGGAATAAGATTGCCAATGCTTGTGCCTTGTGCCTAATATGATAGCGCATAACATTCCACCTGTCAAGTAAGTTTTTATTTTATTTGAATTTTTAATAATCAATAGCTCGTTTAATGAGCGATTAATACTACAAAAGTGTCTGAATTATAGAATACTTAAAATGACTTCGCTAGTTTTTTTGTTACTGTTTGTAATACTTTATTAGGCTTGAGATTAAAGTATCTATCTTTGAGATATTTTTTGATAATTATTAGTTTCTTAGCTTTAAGCGGTATATACTCCTAAATACTTTTTATAAAAGTATAATCTAAAAAGCAAATCATAGTTGTATAAATTCCCCCATAATCAATACACGACTTACGTAGAAAATTATGGTATTTGTTTTAATATCTTATATTCTTGAAATATCATATATTTAATACAATACAAGATCTTTATTTTTTATAAGTAATAACTCAAATCATAATAAACAACATGAATAATTTCTAAAGTTTAAGTTAATTAACTTTAGTTTTTATCGATATTTTTATCTAGAGTTGTAATGATAAAAAATTTAACATAAAAATAACGAAAAGCTAGGTTAGTTTCTGATACAATAATACAAATTTATAATAAGTTAGTAATGTCATAACACTATAAAATAAAAGGTTTTTTAATGATCATATCAGACGCTAATAGTGCGGTGTCATCCGTCGCTTATCGGGCAAACGAAGTCATTGCTATTTACCCAATCACACCAAGCTCAACCATGGCCGAGCAAGCTAGCACTTGGGCTGAGTTTAATAAACCAAATGTCTTTGGTGATACACCAAGAGTGATTGAAATGCAATCCGAAGCAGGTGCAATTGCAACCGTTCATGGTTCATTAATGACAGGTGCACTTGCAACTTCGTTTACTTCATCACAAGGTTTGCTTTTAATGATCCCATCGCTGTACAAAATAGCCGGCGAACTGACTCCTTTTGTTTTGCATGTTGCAGCACGTACTGTTGCAACGCATGCTCTTTCAATTTTTGGCGATCATTCTGATGTGATGGCAATTAGGCAAACTGGTTTTGCGATGCTTTGTTCTAGTTCAGTGCAAGAAGCGCAAGATTTTGCCTTAATTTCGCAAATGGCCAGTTTTAATAGCCTTGTTCCTTTTGTTCATTTTTTTGATGGATTTAGAACCTCACATGAAGTTAATAAAATCTATCCAATAAGTGATGACCAAATCCGTAATTTATTACCACACGAAGCCATTAAAGCCTATCGCTCACGAGCATTAACGCCTGATAAACCGGTAACTCGAGGTACATCAGCTAATCCTGATACATACTTCCAGTGCCGAGAAGCGATAAATACTTATTATGATAATGTCTATCAACATGTTGTTGATGCTATGGATGCTTTTGCAGCAGAAACAGGCCGAAAGTATCAACCATTTGAATATTATGGTGCTAGTGATGCTGAGCATATTATTGTTATTATGGGATCTGGTGCTAGCACCGCAAAAGAAGTAGTTGATGTTTTACTTAAACAAAACGAAAAAGTCGGGGTTGTGATCGTTCGGCTATTCCGCCCATTTTCAGCCAATCATCTGCTCGAAGTTATGCCAAGTACTGTTAATAAAATTGCTGTGCTTGATAGAACTAAAGAGCCGGGAGCACAAGCCGAACCGCTTTATTTAGATATTATGACCGCATTTGCTGAAAGCCTGTCGCGCAAAGAACGCGCAACTATGCCACTTATTATAGGTGGACGTTATGGGTTATCATCTAAAGAATTTGATCCTCGTTGTGTACTTGCTATTTTTACTGAACTTGGATTAGATAAACCCAAACCACGTTTTACCGTTGGTATTTATGATGATATAACTGGGCTTTCTTTACCTTTACCTGACCAATCGATACCACAAAAATCTGCTCTTGAAGCGCTATTTTATGGGCTTGGCAGTGATGGCACGGTATCTGCAACCAAAAATAATATTAAAATTATTGGTGATAATTCTCCTTTTTATGTACAAGGATATTTTGTATATGACTCTAAAAAGGCAGGTGGTTTGACGACTTCACACTTACGAGTCAGCTTAGATCCAATTGATTCACCCTATTTAATTACCAGCGCACACTTTATTGGCTGCCACCAAGATCAGTTTATCGATAAATATCAAATTGTTAATAAGTTAAAAGACGATGGCATCTTTTTACTTAACACGCCGTATAGCAAAGACGAAATTTGGCATAGACTTCCAAAAGAAGTGCAAGCTCAATTAATACAAAAACGAGCACACTTTTACATTGTCAATGCGGCAAAAATAGCTCGTGAATGTAATTTAGGCGCAAGAATTAATACCGTTATGCAGGCGGCATTTTTTCATCTAGCTGGAATTTTTAAAAACGATTTTAATATCGCCCAATTAAAAGAAGTCATTGCCAAAAGTTACAGCAGTAAAGGACAAGATTTAGTTGAAAATAACTGGAAAGCGCTCGACTTAGCTATAGCTTCGCTTGAACAAATACCGCTTAGCTGTGTTGACCAAAGCAGTTCAACAATGCCATCTATTGTACCTGCTAATGCGCCTGATTTTGTTAAAACAGTCACTGCTGCAATGTTAGCTGGTTTAGGCGATAACTTGCCTGTATCAGCATTTCCACCCGATGGAACTTGGCCTATAGGTACAACTAAGTGGGAAAAACGTAACATTGCTGAAGAGATCCCTATTTGGCAACCTGAACTCTGTACCCAATGTAATCATTGTGCGGTTGCTTGTCCTCATGCAGCTATTCGAGCTAAGGTTGTTGATCCTGATGAAATGATCAATGCGCCTGATTCATTAAGCTCACTTGAAGTAAAAGCTCGTGATATGAAGGGACAACGATATGTTTTACAAGTTGCACCAGAAGATTGTACTGGCTGTAATTTATGTGTCGAAGTGTGCCCAGCTCGTGATCGTAATAATTTTGAAATTAAAGCCATTAACATGCAATCACGGATCGATAATCTTGAGACTCAACGCACTAACTTTGAGTACTTTACTGCATTGCCTGATCGTGATATCAGCACGCTTGAACGCATTGATGTGCGTACATCGCAATTACTTACACCGTTATTTGAATATTCGGGTGCTTGCGCAGGTTGTGGGGAAACACCATACATCAAATTGTTGACCCAACTTTATGGTGACCATTTAGCGATTGCCAATGCCACTGGCTGTTCATCAATTTATGGTGGCAACCTTCCATCATCGCCTTATACTACTGATCGAAATGGTCGTGGACCTGCTTGGGCAAACTCATTATTTGAAGATAATGCAGAGTTTGCATTAGGATATCGTATTACTTATAACCAACATAAAAAACGGGCGTTACGTTTGCTTGATTATGTTGCTGGTGATATTTCGCCCGAAATAGTCATCGCCTTAAAATCACCAGAAACCTCTATAGCGGAAAAACGTCAACAAGTCGAGTTATTACGTGAACAGCTTGCACACTTAGATTCTTCGCAAGCACAAGAGTTGATGATAGATGCAAATTATTTGGTAGATAAATCAGTTTGGGCTATTGGTGGCGATGGTTGGGCTTACGATATTGGATTCGGCGGGCTTGATCATGTTATGAGCTTAACTGATAACGTAAATATATTGGTATTAGACACTCAGTGTTATTCCAACACTGGAGGCCAACAATCAAAAGCCACTCCAATGGGCGCTGTATCAAAATTTGCTGATTTAGGTAAGCATAAAGCACGTAAAGATCTTGGTGTTAGTGTAATGATGTATGGCCATGTCTATGTTGCACAAGTTGCATTAGGTTCACAACTTAACCAAACTCTTAAAGCCTTACAAGAAGCCGAAGCTTATGATGGACCATCTTTAGTTATTGCTTATAGTCCTTGTGAGGAACATGGCTATGATCTGGCTAAATCGCATGAACAAATGAAAGATCTAGTTAAATCAGGATTCTGGCCTTTGTATCGTTACGACCCACGCCGTATGGCAGAAGGCAAACCAGGATTGGTGCTAGACTCAAAAGCACCAAATAGTGAGTCACTAACTGGTATCTTACTAAAAGAACAACGTTTCCGTCGTTTAGAAACACTTGAACCTGTAATTGCAAATACCTTGCATGAACGTTCAACAAAAATGGCAGATTCTAAATATAAATTCTTACAGATGCTAGCAACCTATTCGGATATTGAGACACCAGCAGATAGCTGACAATAGCTATACATGGTAATTATAAGCCATTATAAAGGGCTGTTATTAATAATAGTCCTTTTTTATTACCGCATTTGAGCAATAAAGCACCAGGATTGTGCATATTCAAATCACAATAGCTCACATAACAACCCAATATCACTAACTTTATGTTATTGAGTAATATACGAATCAATTATCCAATGATCGTTAAAAACTTGGTATTATTTTTGCATGATTAATAATTGACCACATAAAAATTAATTAAATGGGAGGTGAATCATGATATCCAATTTAAACGTTAGTAGAAGAAAATTAATCACATTTTCCAGTGCGGCAATTGCAGGGATATCTATTAATCAATTATTATCTAAAGCTCATGCAATAGAAGCGCAGAACTCGGTTTCATTCTCTCTACCTATGCTTGAAAATGCAGCAACACCTGATATTAACAATCCTGTAAGGCTCAACTTTAATGAAAATGCGCTTGGTATGTCACCACGAGCAAAACAAGCTGCAATTGAGGCTGTACCAAAAGCTAATCGCTATGCCAAAGCCGAAATGCCATTACTTAACAAACGATTAGCTAAATATCATAAAGTCGATGATACTCAAATTTTATTAACTGCAGGATCTTCAGAAGGTATTCGTAGTGCTATTGCTGCATTTGTTAAGCCAAATACTCAATTAGTCATTCCAGAGCTTACTTATGGAGATGGAGAACATTTTGCAAAGATCTTTAATTTAAAAATTACCAAAGTACCAAGTTTGCCAGATTGGCAGATCGATATAAAAGGCATACAAAAAGCTGCCGAAGATTATAATGGATTTTCAATTGTCTATTTAGTTAATCCAAACAATCCAACTTCGACAGTTTTTGCAACAAGTGAAATTGAATCTTGGATAAAAAGTAAGCCTAAAAATACTATTTTTATTGTTGACGAAGCCTATGCTGAATTTGTTAATGATCCTGCATTTGAATCAGTTGATAAATTAATTACACAAGGTTGTGACAATGTTATATTGCTTAAAACATTCTCAAAAATCCATGCTATGGCAGGGTTACGAGTGGGTTATGTGGTCAGTTCAGTTGAAAACGTTAAGAATATAGCTCAATATGTTGCTGGTGAAAAACTGAATTACTGTGGTGTTTGCGCAGCTCTCGCATCAATAGATGATCAACCCTTTTTAACATACTCTAAAAAAGCGGTTGATGTATCAAGGCAAATTATGGAAAAAGCTTTATCAGAACTAGGTTTGCATTATTTAAAATCTCAAACTAATTTTATGTTTCACAAAAGTCCAATTGATTTGAAAGATTATCGAGAACTAATGAAAAATAATTTTGTATTAATTGGTAGAGATTTCGCACCAGCAACAAATTGGTGTCGAATATCGCTAGGTTCGCCGAGTGAGATGCTTTACGTTGCAAATGTAATGCGTGAATTAAAAGAAAAAGGGAAAATTTAAATTAACAGCTTATTCTAAAGCTCTTTAAATATTAGCTAATTTAAAGAGCTTTATTTTTATTATAAGCCGTCAAAATTGAATTATTCATTGAAAATAATGACGAAAAAAATTTAGCTACCCATAATACGACGCGTCATCCAATAATGTTTTTTCCAATAACTATCATTTAAGTTTGAATAAACTACACCTTTTGATGTTGAAGCGTGTAAAAATTTGCCGTCTGCATAATAAATACCAACATGTAGACCACTACGGCTACGGCCTGTTTTAAAGAATACTAAGTCACCTGCTTTAGGGGTGTTTACCTTAACACCTAGCCGAGCTTGCTCAGCAGCACTTCTTGGTAAGTTTTTTGAAAGTTTATTTTTAAAAAAATTCATTACAAAACCAGAACAATCACTACCCGCTAAAGTCGTACCGCCATAACGGTATGGCGTGTTTTGCCATTTTTTATAATGAGATTCTATTTTAGTTAACATGGTTAGATTAGGACTAGGTTTAGTTTTCTTAATAGAAACTTGACGTTGGGTAGTACTACAACCAAACAACATGAAAATAGAAAAAAACAATATAGTTATTAAAAAACGTTTTTTCACGTTAGTACAGTTGTCGAGCAACGTCCCTAATAGTTGATTGCCTTTTTTTATCATTTCTTTTTGTTCCTTTATTTAACGTTGACCAATACGAATAACGCCTAGCCAATTTTAAGCTTTTAGGCAACACGCCTTTTTCCCATTCGGTTTTATCTATTTTAGATAATCTAACTGGGCTAGTGTCCGCATGGCTACGATGATTCAAACTTTCTTTAAGGCGAATTAAGCGCAAAGAAAGAAAACAGATAATAACATCATCAACACTTAACTTTCTATATCCAGAAAGCTGATACCGAACTCTAGAACCATAATGTTTTGCAGTCTGCATTAAACTACCAACTGCGGCACCAATTAACGCAGCTGATCCAAGTGAGATACCTCCGGTCGCTAAATCAATACTAGCACCAATTGTCGCCCCCTGAACAAAGCCTTTAGTCAAATGAGTACCCATCATTTTTAGAGCATCAATATTAAATAGATCAGCATTATAGCGACCTTTTATTAAAGGTAAATTCTCTTCACTTTCTTGATTTGAATCAAATTGATACAATTTTAATAATTCATTGATCGCCATTTGTTCTCGCTTTCTAACTTTATTTTGCATATCAGCAATTGCCTGCACATCTTCTGATTTAGCCATTTCATAAAAGGCTGTAACATCAACGAGTGTTTCGGCAATAATCAGATTAGCGGTTTGATTTCGAGAATTACGAGTTTGTGCGATTTTATCTAGCCAGTTATCTAATATAACCTTAGCAGGCTCAACTAGTAAAGCAAGGCTATGATATAAACGTTCTTCACCATCCAAAGGAGGAAATATAGCGTCGAATCTTATAATAGCATGAATCCCAATGCGTGACAGTAATCTTTTCCATTCCTTTTCATTTTGGTTACTGTCTGCAGTAAAATTTAAAACAGCTAATATGGGCTTATCACTATTGGCTAAAATAGCTAATTCATCGTGATACTTTGCCAATACTGGCTCTCGTACATCTATCACATAGATAGCCGCATCACTATTTAGCAGTTGCTTGATGACTTTAGCTTCTTGATTAAATACGTTTTCAGACTCTGGGCTTTGTAAAAAAAATGTTAATTTATCGACACCATCAAGTTTTGCATTAGTAGGAAGTAATTGGTTAATATAATCATAAAGTGCTAAACTGTCTTCTAATCCTGGAGTATCATAAAAAATTATTGATTTATTATGCTCAAGTGGCAATGTTATTGATTTAACGTGTCTTGTGGTGCCAGGGCTATCAGATACATTTCCAAAATGACTATTACGAATTAAGGTGCGTAGTAAAGATGTTTTGCCAACATTGGCATGACCAACCACTGCTAATTTTAATGTTGATAGCATTTTACAGAGCCTCGCTTAGCCAGTCAGGTTGAGCCAACTGTAAAGATAATGATTGCCAATTATGATACTGTTTACCTTGATTAATAAACCAAATACGAGTTTGCTGAGATTTATTAATCAGTTGATTAATAAAATTTAATACTCCCCTATCTGGCGCTCTATCGGTATCAACCGCAATTAATAATTTTTGAGCTGGCGTTAATTGTAAATAATCTAGAATATTACTGCGCTGTTCACGCGTATTTAAAAAACCTAAAAATGAGACAGACTCAGGGTAGTGCCAACTTTCTTGCACATCGATAGCAACCAAAAAATTACCTTCAGCAGCTTCTATTGAATGTGTTGAAAAATGCCACTGGTGACTATTTTGACCTAATTTATCAGCATCTTCAATATTCACAAATAATGACTGCAACCGATTTGCTAATATTTGATAATCAGGATGAGAGATATTAAGCTCAATTCGACGACTACTAATAAGCCAATTAACACCACAAAACACCATACACAAAAGCCGCAACATTAATCCATAAACAATAAATACACCTAACAGCCAAACAGCCCACGATGATCGAATTTCACCAGCACTTAACGCATGTTCGCTTAGCTTTATAACTTCGTCTTTTGGAATTTCAAAGCCAAGTAATGACGGTAAATAGCCTAAATAATGAGTTAAACCAATAATCGTATCAGAACTAAGCAAAGTGGTTTGCCATTCAAAACTATAATGCTTAGTTGAAAATAGCACAACTAAAACTAATAATGCACAACTTAAAATCACAGTCCAAAACAGATTAAGCACAAACCCAATAAGCCAACGAATACGAGAGCCAAATAGTTCAACAAATGCAGGGATCAGTTGTTGCACTGTCTTTTTTTGAGAAAGCTTTTTAGCCAACCATAACCAACAATGAATCAACAAACTACCACCAAAATTGGAAAAGAGGAAAAACGAACCAAGCCAAATAGTTAGCGTAATTAAATGAACGCCTAACAAACTAAAAAGCGCCCAATACAAATTGATAGGGTTTTGACTTAATGCTCCCAATGCTAATGAACCACCTAAAAAAACAGATAGTAGCAGCAATAATGCAAAAGATAACTTTACCGATCGCAAAAGTACTTTTTGCGCCAAATACAATCCATTTTGTTTAGACAACATGATTGCACGCATCACAATTCGATCTGGAAGCGATATTTGTTCGGCTCTTACTTGTCGGTTGATATCTTGATCAGCAAACTGCCCAAATTCTGTTTCAATTAAATGGATCGTTTCGGTCAACCAGAGTGATTTTAGCTTTTGTCGCATTAGACTTAATCTTCAACATTATAATAAATAAAATATAAAAGAAACGCGACATAAGTCGCGTTCATAAAGTCGAATCAATTATTGTGTAATTTCACCAATTTTACTTAATAAAGTTTGAATACGTTGTTGCCATACTTGCTGATCTTGTTTTAGCTTTTCGTTTTCGTCACGTAGTGCTTTCATTTCATCTGAACTATCATTAATTAATTGCTCTAACTCTTGATTGCCTTTTCTTAAGGTTGCAATCTCTTGTTGTAATGTATTGATAGTATTTATAGTATGTTGGATTCGACTTTCTAATTGATTTAGTATTTCTAATGACATATTTTTCCTCAGCTCAAATTATTTGGTGTATAATGCTAATCATTATACCGAATTCATTCTAAAATCAACACCTTTTTAAATTTTAAGTTGGAGAAAATTATGCGAAAACCTCTCGTTATGGGTAACTGGAAATTAAACGGTAGTTTGGATATGGCTAAAAGCTTAGTCTCAGGACTAAAAAGTGAGCTATCAAACGACACAGCATGTGATATTGCAATTGCACCACCTGTTGTATACCTTGATTTTGTAAAACACCAATTAGGTGGATCTAATATTATTTTAGGAGCACAAGATGTTGGTATTAATTTATCAGGTGCTTTTACTGGCGAAGTATCAGTTAACATGTTAAAAGAAATTGGCGTGACTCATATTATTATTGGACATTCTGAACGCCGAACTTATCACAAAGAATCTGATGAATTTATTGCAAAAAAATTTGGTGTAATTAAAGAAGCTGGTTTAGTGCCTGTATTATGTATTGGCGAAACCGAAGCAGAAAACGAAGCTGGTCAAACACAAGCTGTTTGCGCACGCCAAATTGATGCAGTAATAAAAGCACTTGGTGTTCAAGCATTTAACGGTGCGGTTATTGCTTATGAACCAATCTGGGCTATTGGAACTGGCAAATCTGCAACTCCTGCACAAGCACAAGCTGTTCATAAATTCATTCGTGATCATATTACTAAACAAGATGCAAAAGTAGCACAACAAGTAACCATTCAATATGGTGGTTCAGTTAATGATAAAAATGCGGCTGAACTATTTACTCAACCCGACATTGATGGCGCATTAGTTGGTGGTGCATCACTAAAAGCTGATGCTTTTGCGGCAATTGTTAAAGCGGCTGAACAGGCTAAAAAATAACGCATAAATATGTCGAATAACAAAATAAAAAGACGCTTAATTTAGCGTCTTTTTATCATTTAAATTAATATCATTTTTTAGCCTTAGTCGAATAACGTGAAGGCCAAATTTTTTCGACAGGTACTTGTAAATAATCAGAAATAATTCGTTCATACTTAGGGCAATGGCGATATAATGCGTTTCTTAAAGTATCAGCCTGCAAACCACTAGCTCTAGACAATGCTCTTAAATTTCCGCCTCTAATTTTAATTTCGCCTACAACTCTAGATGGTGCCCAGTCTTGATCTTGCTCTCTCATTATGAGATCCTCTATTAGTTAAATTCTTACTATTGTAAAGATTATCGGTAATACAATGTTCAAAAGATATGAATTTATATAGAACAGAATAACACAGAAAAAAACGATTTAAAATAATAAAAACAATAAAAAAATGGAATAGAGGGAAAAATGCTCGAAAATAAAATAAAAAACCAAACCGAAAAAGAAAAAACACGAACCCTAACTAATACAGGGGTCATTAATTTTAAAAATCGATTAAGCCTAGTGTTAGAAGGTCTTTCAGGTAATGCCTTTGCTAAAAAAGTTGGCATGTCAGAAGCTGTAATAAGAGATTACTTATCAGGCAAAACCTACCCATCACTAAATAGATTAGCTATCATTGCCCAAAAATGTAATGTTCCTATTGAATGGTTAGTAACTGGAAAAGGAAAATGTCGATTATTATCAGATTCAGATACTCAAGATTCAGTATATATTCCATTCCACCATTTAAATAATATGGTAAAATCTTACTCAAAAATCGAATCAATCCCATTTGATATTAATTTAATAAGGCATCAAGGCTGTAATTACGAAGACTTAGTCGCCGTATGGGCAAAAGGTGATAGCATGGAGCCAACAATATCAAATCATGATATTCTTATTATTGATAAAGCGCATTATAAACCGATCGATGGCTATTTGTATGCTGTTGAATATGAGGATCAAATCAGTATAAAACGCATTCAAAATCAAGGAGCAAACTTAGCATTACTTTGCGACAATCCTAAGTACCCAACCATTATTGGGGATAAGCATGAACCGCAAGAATTTAAAATTATTGGGCATGTAGTTTATCTTCTAAAAGATCTTAACTAAAACCCATTTAAGCTTGGGCTAATTACAGCTTTATCGGCTTCGACTGGTAAGGCTGTTTTAATGTATTTAACTCTCGTTTTTTTCAATGAATATCAAGTTAAAAAAAATGTCAAAAAGTTTCAGGTAACTATGTGTTTCAGTATAAAATCAATGTAAAGCTATTATAAAAAATAAATTAACTTAACAATCGTTATCAGCATAACTTTATGCTTTTTTCACTAGTTATGCTAAAATTAGCATTAAATTTTTTATTAGTTTTACCTATTAATATAATATTATGCCAAATATAAACACTCGAAAAAAAGTCGTTGTCGGTATGTCTGGCGGCGTTGATTCTTCTGTCTCAGCTTATTTATTACAACAACAAGGATACGATGTTGTTGGGTTATTTATGAAAAATTGGGAAGAAGACGACACAGAAGAATATTGCTCTGCCGCTGTTGACTTAGCCGATGCGCAAGCAGTTTGTGACAAATTAAATATAAAATTACATACTGTCAATTTTGCTGCCGAATATTGGGACAACGTATTTGAACATTTTTTATCTGAATATAAAGCAGGCCGAACGCCAAATCCTGATATTTTATGTAATAAAGAAATAAAATTTAAAGCATTTTTAGAATATGCGGCCGAAGATCTTGGCGCAGACTTTATTGCCACAGGGCATTACGTCCGTAAACGTCAAACAGGCGATAAAGTCGAATTATTACGAGGGATCGACAATAACAAAGATCAAAGCTACTTTCTTTACACCCTTAGCGAAGCACAAATAAGCCAAAGCTTATTTCCAGTTGGTGAACTCGAAAAACCAGAAGTGCGAAAAATTGCACAACAACTTGGTTTAGCAACCGCTGCTAAAAAAGACTCAACTGGCATCTGCTTTATTGGTGAACGTAAATTTAGTGACTTTTTAGCACGATATTTACCCGCTCAAGCAGGTAACATTCGCACTATTGATGGAGAGATTATTGGTCAACATCAAGGCTTGATGTATCACACATTAGGGCAACGCAAAGGGCTTGGTATTGGTGGCTTAAAACAAGCTGACGACACACCATGGTATGTTGTAGACAAAGATCTTACCAATAACGAATTGATTGTGGCACAAGGCCATGATCATCCAGCACTCCTTTCTGAAGGATTAATTACTCAACAACTTCATTGGGTTGATCGTAAAGTAGTAACAAAACCATTTAGCTGTACTGTAAAAACACGTTATCGTCAACAAGACATAGCCTGCCAAGTAATACCATTAACCGATGACAAAATTAAAGTCATATTTAATAATCCTGTTGTAGCTGTTACACCAGGTCAGTCTGCTGTCTTTTATAAAGATGAAGTATGTCTTGGTGGTGGTATTATAGAAGAACGAATTACAAACAGTAAGGAAGACTAACGTGAATAATAAATACCACCATATTGCTATTGCCCTCGCTGGTGCGGCACAAAGTGCAATACTGGTGCCACAACTTGCTAACACAGGCGTTTGTAATGTTACACTTTATGAACAAGCAATAAAAAGCTTGTTTAAAACCTCGCCAAAAACAACGGATGATGTTTATGATGGTATTAAAAATATCAAAACAGGATTACAAACAGTAATACAACTATTATTATCAGGACAAAAAGAACAAGTCCAAATTATTCGTTACCTGTTTGGTACAATTGGCATTACTAGCAAATTATTAAAAAATAATGACGCATTAGATAAAATTGACCAACGATTAAAACGCATTTCAGGACTTTATCTAGATATAAATGATGAAACTGTTAGTACTAATATTGAAGATCTGTCCTATTCATTAGCGGGAATTTATTCTGATATCATCAGCCCGATATCAACAAGAATAAAAGTTGTTGGCAAAATCGAATTTTTACAAAACACATTGGTACAAGCAAAAGTAAGAACCGCCCTTTTGGGATGTGTTCGATCGGCTATTTTATGGTATCAAGTTGGTGGAAATCGTTTCCAGTTTCTTTTTTGCCGTAAACGCATTTGTAAAGCAGCACAAGAACTATTAGACCAAATTAATTGCGCAAACTAATTTGCACTTTATAACTGATATTTCAAATATTGTAACGGAGTAAAACCGATGGAATTATCTGCACTCACTGCCCTTTCGCCAATTGACGGGCGTTATGGTGAAAAAACCACAGAGTTACGCACCATTTTTAGCGAATATGGTTTATTAAAATACCGCGTTCAGGTCGAGGTTTGTTGGCTACAAAAATTAGCTTCACAAGCAGATATTTTAGAGGTTCCAACATTAAGTCAATCAGCTATTAATCATCTTAATCAAATTGTAGACCAATTTAGTGTGCAAGATGCAAGTCGCATTAAAGAAATCGAAAGAACCACTAATCACGATGTTAAAGCTGTAGAATATTTTCTAAAAGAAAAAGTGAGTACTCATGAAGAATTACACGCCATTAATGAGTTTATCCATTTTGCTTGCACATCAGAGGACATTAACAACTTATCTTATGCGTTAATGCTAAAAACAGCTCGAGAAGCTGTCTTAGTGCCATATTGGAATAAACTCATTGATAAAATCACCTCACAAGCTATCGCTTATCGTGATTTACCACTACTATCAAGAACACATGGTCAACCCGCTACGCCATCAACCATAGGTAAAGAGTTTGCTAATGTAGCTTACCGCTTAAAACGCCAATTACAACAACTAAAATCGGTTGAAATACTAGGGAAGATTAATGGCGCAACGGGAAATTATAATGCACATATGGTTGCTTATCCGCAAGTGAACTGGCATAAATTTAGTGAGAATTTTGTTAACTCGCTAGGACTAAAATGGAATCCTTATACCACCCAAATTGAACCACATGACTATATTGCCGAATTCTTTGATTGTGTAGCACGTTTTAATACCATTATGATAGACTTTGATCGAGATATTTGGGGATATATTTCACTAAATCACTTTAAACAAAAAACTGTTGCTGGCGAAATCGGATCTTCAACTATGCCACACAAAGTTAATCCTATCGACTTCGAAAATTCAGAAGGCAACTTAGGGATTGCCAATGCAATTATGAACCATTTAAGTAGCAAATTACCGATTTCACGCTGGCAACGTGATTTAACCGATTCTACAGTGTTGCGTAATCTAGGTGTAGGTATTAGTTATGCCATTATAGCTTATCAATCAACCCTAAAAGGATTAAACAAACTCGAAGTCAACCAAGACCACTTACTTGAAGAACTTAATCGCAACTGGGAAGTATTAGCCGAGCCAATTCAAACAGTAATGCGCCGTTATGGTATCGAAAAACCTTACGAAAAATTGAAAGAATTAACTCGAGGCAAACGAGTTGATGCAAAAGGCATGCAAGAATTCATTGACTCATTAGATCTACCCGAAAGTGAAAAAACACGACTAAAACAGTTAACACCAGCTAACTATATTGGTTATGCCGTTAGCTTTGTTGACAATTTAGAATAACAACTTAAATCCAAATAGCCTGATACAGTCACACCCTATCAGGCCATATTGACTTTCAGGTGATCATATTAATCACACTAGTGTAGAAATTACTCATTAAATATAAATCACCTAAACAAAAAATAGGGAAATTAATTGAACATTCGCATTGCAACTCGTAAAAGCCCATTAGCGCTATGGCAAGCAAATTTTGTTAAGCAACAAATTTTAACTAATCACCCAAATTTGACAGTGGAATTAATTCCCATGGTAACTAAAGGCGATGTATTGCTAGACAGCCCTTTATCGAAAATTGGTGGTAAAGGCCTTTTTGTAAAACAACTAGAACAAGCAATATTAAATAACGAAGCGGATATTGCTGTCCATTCAATAAAAGACATCCCAGCTGAGTTTCCTGAAGGATTAACATTAGCCACAATTTGCAAGCGAGATGATGTACGTGATAGCTTCATTTCAAATAAATATTCAAATATAGATGAGCTACCCAATGGTGCAATAATTGGTACATCAAGTTTACGACGTCAATGTCAATTGCGTGCAAAATATCCCCATTTACAAATTAAAGATCTTCGTGGCAATGTAGGCACTCGTTTAGCTAAATTGGATAATCAACAATACGATGCCATCATACTAGCCTCAGCGGGTTTAAAACGTTTAGCACTACAAGACAGAATCAAACAATATATTGATACTGACTTAATTTTACCTGCTGTCGGACAAGGTGCTATTGGTATTGAAACCCGAGCAGATGACAAAAAAATATTAGAGATTCTTTCAGTGCTTGATGACAAACATAGCCGAGTTTGTATTGAAGCAGAAAGAGCAATGAATAAAGCTTTACAAGGTGGATGCCAAGTGCCCATTGCTTGTTATAGCCAATTAAATAACAATATTTTATCACTACAAGGACTTGTTGGACGCATTGACGGTTCTAAAATAATTAAAGGGACATTAGAGGGTAGTATAACTGAAGCCGAAAAGTTAGGAAAAGAATTAGCAAAACGCTTATTAGATCAAGGTGCGAAAACAATATTAAAGGAATTAAATGGCGGATGATTTATGTAACTAGACCCTCTCCAGAGGGTGAAAACCTTACCCAACTATTTGCTCAAGCAAATTTGCCTGTACAACATCTTCCATTTTTTACTATTTCACAAGGCAATGACCTACTAAATTTACAACAACAACTGAATAAACTTTTACCTAACGATATTGTAATCGTTGTTTCACCACAAGTTACACACGTTATTAAAACCTATATTGGCAATCTAATATTACCAACTAATGTTCGGTATTACGCAATAGGAAAAAAGTCAGCACAATTATTTAACCAGCTCACCACAACTAAAGTCAATTATCCAGAACAAGAAGACAGTGAAGGATTATTGATAAAACTACAGCAAGAATCTGTACAAAATCATACTGTTTTAATTTTATGCGGTAATTCAGGTCGGCAATTATTATCTCAAACACTAACAAATCGAAAAGCCAAAGTAAAATCAATAACGTGTTACTGCCGTGAGCCAATCACCTATCCGCCAAAGATATTATCTAGTAATATTGAAAATCAAATCATCATTATTACTAGTCTAGAACACTTAATCCAGCTTGAGTTATATATCAATCTTGAACATAAAATGCATGCTAATCTTGTAGTAACAAGCCAACGAATTTTTGCAAAAGCGAAACAACTTAATTGGCAAAAAGTTCAACTAGTGAGTAGTGCGAATAATCAAAAGCTTTTTAACGCTGTAATGATAAATTATACTATAGCCGATAATATAAATAATCTATGACACTTGCTTATTAAGACAATAATTAAAATTTATTTAAAACAATGTTAACTCTATGTCATAATGCAACATAAATTTCTAGAAATCTAAATGAGGTTATTTATGCCACCAAAATATTACGGTGCCAATGCAACACTTTCAACAATAAACACAACTTCGTTTAGTCAAATAACGATAACAGCGGTTCAAAATGAAGCGAATAACACTATGAAAGAAGATAAAAAAAATCAAACAACCACTCAATCCAATCCATCTGTGGAATCTAAATCCCAACCTAAAAACAGTGTTAGCGATAACACTAAGAACACAAGCAAATCACCCGTTTCAAAACTATCAATAATTGCTATAGCATTAACTGTTTGCTTAGGTGGTTTGGGGCTTTATTATGGTCAACAGGAAATTAAAAAACAAAAAAAAACCATCTCAATATTACAAACTGAGCTGGCCAATTTAAAACAAACAACCAAGCAAAGTATAACAAATGATTTACAAAGTAGTATTACCGACGCAGTTAATAAACAAAATCAGCAATTCAATTCACTAGAACAGCGTATTGATCGTAAACTGAGTGATCAACAACAGCTACAGCAACAATTAATAACTCAAATTAATGATTCACAAAAATTGACAGAACAAAGCTTACAAAATATCAATGAACGCTTAGCAGCAATGTCAACAAGTGATCACAATGTTTGGTTAATTTCACAAGCCAATTACTTAGTACATTTAGCTGGTCGTAAAATTTGGAGTGACCAAGACTACACATCCGCACGATTACTACTAAAAAGTGCTGACGAAAGCCTAACTCAAGCTGATGACCCAAGCCTATTGCCTGCAAGACAGGCAATTAGTAAGGATATTAATTCACTTGCTCAAGTAAGCTTTACTGATACCGATGGCATTATTATGAATTTAATCGGTTTATCAGAATCGCTTACCGAATTACCTTTAGTAGGTAATTATAAAGATATCGATCTTGGCATGACACAATATGCCGAAGATGCTACAAACACACCACAAACAAACATTAACAATATAGCTAATGATAATAATAGTGGGGTATCATCATCGGTTAACGATTGGTCTGATAATTTATTAAGCAGTACCAAGACTTTTATGGATAAATTTATCACCATAGAAAAACTTGATGACAAAGAGAACAACTTTAAGGCTTGTTTAGAACAAGCAGGACAAGACGAAAAACAAATCGTCAAATGCCAAATATTAAAAGCACCACTGAATTTGGAACAGTCGCTTTACCTACGTGAAAACATCCGCTTCCGTTTATTGATTGCAGCGCAAGCCGTACCAAGACATCAAGAACTTATTTACCAACGTGCACTAAATGAAACCGCAATTTGGGTTAATGCTTATTTTGATGGGAATGCTCCAAGCGTTAAAGCGTTTATTAATGAACTTGAAAATTTGCAAAATCAATCAATCAGCAATCAAAATGTGCCTGAAAACCTAACTAGCATTGGCGAACTTGAAAAACTAATGCAAACCCGCGTTCGCTCAATGTTAACAAAATAGGAGAATAATAATGATAAAAATACTAATTATTTTCTTAGTACTAGTGGGTGGATTCTTTTTGGGACCATTATTACAAGGGCACCAAGGTTCAGCGGTATTTGAATTTGCCAAATATCGTGTCAGCATGTCATTTAATTCATTTATGATACTTGAATTAGTTGGTCTACTTTGCCTTTATTTAATCTATTGTTTATTGAATAAAATTTTTAATTCTAAAACAGCATTAGGCAATTGGCTACGCTTAAAGTCGCCAAAAAAATCGATAAAACGTGTTGAACAAGCGCAAATGTTATTACTTGAAGGTGATTATAAGCAAGCTGCTAAACTATTTATCAAAAGTGCCAAAGGGGCAAAAAATACCACCTTATCGTATTTACTTGCGGCACAAGCTCAAATTGATAATGATGAATTAATCCCCGCTAATCAGTCGCTAGAACAAGCCGCTAAAAGTTGCCAACCTAATGAGTTATTTGCCTTTCAGCTAGTACAAATTAGATTGCAACTAAAAAACCAAGAATACACAACTGCACGCATCACATTAGACCAGCTACTAAACGAAAAGCCTCGCAATGCTGAAGTACTTAGATTAGCAGATCAACTTTATTATGAAATGGGTGATTATCAAGCGATTATTGACCTATTACCAGCAATGTACAAAGCTAAAGTGTACAGCGAGTCGCAACTAGATCAGTTTAAACAAGCAGCCTATATTGGTCGAATTAAGCAATTATCGACTAATAGTGATGCACAAACACTAGTAAAATGGTGGCATGAACAACCAAGAGCCATTTTAAATAATATGGCTTATCAAAAAGCGATGGCTAATTATCTAACTCAACTAGGCCAAGCAAACGAAGCAGAAAAGATATTAAAATCGATTAGTAAACTTGAACAAAAAGAAAGAACATAAAAAAAATATAACAAAAAAAACAGGGTAATTGCCCTGTTTTAGTTTGAACTCACAATAATGGTTAAAAATTCAGTTATTGATTGATACAGATCAAATCATAAAATAGCGAATTAACGCCATAAAGCACATACCAGCAACCACAATACACATTAGATTCTTAGTCAAAAAGGCAACAATTGCGGTTGGAATTGTCGCTAAGCAATATTCCACATTAAAATCAGGAAAATGCCCCTCCTTTGCCACAAATAAATTTTGCACAAATAGCGCTGTTAAAATACATAAAGGTACATATGACAAGAATTGAGTCACAACATTAGGCAACTGAAATTTACGAACTAATATAAATGGAATCACTCTTGGCAACCAAGTTACTAACCCGCAACCTAAAATAATCAATAAACTATAAGTTGTCATGCTTTTTCTCCATTGCCATACCCATAAAACAACCGCCAAACGTACTGATTAAAATAGCCATTTCAGGTGACACAAAACGCATTAAGAAAATTAGCAAAACAGCAACCGTTAACATAGCTAAAAGTCGATTTTTAAGACTTTTGCTATTATCGCTAATCAATTGTAAATAGAGCAAACCAATAAACATGGCGACTAAAGCATAATCTAGACCAAATTGTGTAGGATCAGGCAACCACTCTCCGATTAAAGCACCAATAAAACAAGACAAAATCCAAGTAATATAAGCCGTTAAATTAAGGCCATGCATCCAAGCAGCATTAACTGGCACTTTATTTGTAATCGCATTTATTGCCACGGCAAAACTTTCGTCGGTCAATAAGCTACCAATACCAATATTATTTAATAACGATGCTTTGCGAAAAGCTGGAGCTGTTGCCATACTCATCAAAAAATGACGTGAATTAACTAAAAAAACAGTAAAAATAATAGCCGAAATAGGTGTAGCTACTATCATTAATCCAGCAATAATAAACTGCGCAGCGCCTGCATAAACAATAATAGCCAGTAATGTAATTTCGAGTACCGATAAATTTGCCGATTTACCCACAACACCGGCAGCAATACCAATACCGATATACCCCAATAGCGTTGGAATACAAGCATAAACTCCATCTTTAAATGATAATGGCATAGATATTCCTTAATAATAACAATATGCTATAGATTAATATTACCTATATTACAAATACATATTAAAAATGACAAATTAAATAACTTAATTCACAATAAGCCATAATATATTGCCGAAATTTGCTATAATATCGCTTAACTAATATTGATGACAATCAAAATAACTTAATAACAATTAATGTGACAAATATATCTATGCATACAGGAACTTTATTTATCATTTCTGCACCAAGTGGTGCAGGCAAATCAAGTCTGATCCGAGCCTACCTAGCGCAAAAGAATCAACATCAAGCTAAAGTATCAATTTCGCATACTACGCGCGATCCTCGCCCAGGAGAAGCGCATGGTGAACACTATTACTTTGTGGATCACAAACACTTTGAATCCTTAATTGATCGGCAAGCATTTGTCGAATATGCCAACGTATTTGACCACTATTACGGCACATCTAAAGCCGAAATAGAACAAAGCCTATCGCAAGGAATTAATGTTTTTCTAGATATTGATTGGCAAGGTGCAAGGCAAGTACGCCAAAAAATGCCACAAGCAAAAAGCATATTTATACTACCACCTTCGCTCAAAGAGCTTGAAAACCGCCTAGTTAAACGTGGGCAAGACGACAACCATGTGATTGCCAAAAGAATGCAAAAAGCCCGAGCTGAAATTTCACATTATAACGAATATGACTATATCATTATTAACGATGATTTTGACACCTCATTAAATGCCTTAAGTGCCATTATTACCACTGCCAGCCTTGAGCAACCAAAACAAGCTATCATCAATAGGCAATTATTAGTAGATTTGCTAGGGGAATAATTCGAAATAAGATGAAAAAATATCGCCAAAAAAGTGGCGATATTTTTATGGAATAAATTAATTACCTAACGCTTTATCAGCCTGATCATTTTGGATCAACTCTAACTTATAGCCATCAGGATCCTCAACAAAAGCAATAATAGTTGAGCCACCTTTTACAGGTCCAGCTTCGCGCGTTACCTTGCCTCCAGCTTGTTTGACGTCATTACACATTTTAGCAACATCATCAACACCAATAGCTATATGACCAAACGCCGAACCATGCTCGTATTTATCGGTACCCCAATTATAAGTTAACTCAATAACTGAGCTAGTTGTTTCATCACCATAACCAACAAATGCAAGTGAATATTTATATTCAGTATTTTCACTAGTTCTTAACACCCGCATTCCCATTACACGAGTATAAAAATCGATTGAGCGCTGTAGATCGCCAACTCGAATCATAGTATGTAATATACGCATTACTTTGTTGTTCCTTATACGATTAATAATTTGTTTGAGCTTATATGTTAGCATTCAGACAGGCAAACTTTTGTGAAAAATTCATCGATTAGATAAAAAACAATAATTAATTTAATCAAGTTATTTGCTAAAGTAATCCGCTCACCATTGAGATGAGCGAAAATTAGTTGTTATTTAAGGACAATATGTCCAAAACTAATAAAATTAAGCGTTATTTTTTTACACTACTACCATAACGTGGTGATGCGCTAATTTGTTTACCATTAGTGACTAAACGAACAGCTTGACCAACATAAAAATCGTTAGCCGAACCTTTTTGTACAAGAACAATATTAGATCCGTTTTTTTGCTTGATTTCTAACTCAACACCACTAGCTTGGCTAGATTTATTTTGAATAGCATCACCCAAAATCGCACCACCAATAGCTCCTGTTGCAGCAGCTAACACACGGCCAGAACCATTACCAATAGTATTACCTAAAACGCCACCTATAACAGCACCGCCAAGGCTACCTGCTACACTTTCACTTTTACCATTTGACGCATTAGCTTGAATTTTAACAGGTCGTACTGAAACAACTGTACCATAACTTACTTGCTGAACTTGTTTTGCTTGATCTGCTGTATAAACATCGCCAGAATAAACATCACTATTGCTACATCCAGATAAAATTGCAGCTAAAATAGTTAACGTGACGATTTTTTTCATAATTTATTCCTCATATAATAATAGTATAAGCTTTTTATACACAGTTTAGAATAATATTTTTTTTTTAAAACAACAATACCATTTTCATTATTTTATCAATAGCCAATACAATTTATGCTTAAGTTAGGTTATACTCAGCACAAAAATTTATCAACTATGCAATGAATATATGAAACGGTTATTTTTTCTATTAACATTATCAGTTATGATAACTGCTTGTCATGATGCAAATCAAGCACCTACAACAACCGATAATGCTGCCATTAAACAGCCATCGAATGATTGTTTAGATAACAAATCAGCCCATGATTCGCATTTAGGCAAAATTCCTGCTTTAGGATGTCCCGTGAAATAATACAATAGGCACAAGTAACATAATGAAAACTATCGAAATCGACGAAGAATTATACCAATTTATTGCTGGCCAAACTAAACACATTGGCGAAGATGCATCAAGTATATTACGACGTTTATTAAATATAAACCAATCTACATCGGCAAAAAAACAGACTATTGCACAAAAAGAGAATCATTATCCACTGTTTAATGACTTATTAACTAGTGACGCTTTCACAAACGAGAAATCCATTATTAGTCGCTTTATATTACTGCTTAGTGCGTTGTATAACTATAATCCAGCACTATTTGCCATAGCTGCAACATCCTTACATGGAAGCAAGCGAAAATATTTAGCCAAAGATAAACAATTACTAGAAACATCAGGCAAAAACACAAAACCCCGCGAAATCATTGGTACACCTTATTGGGTTATCAGCAACACTAATACTGCCAGAAAATTATATATTATTGAATCAATAATGAGTGACATGGGCATATCTGAAACCATGATAAACCAAGTCACCAACGCATTTTTACCTTAATAGGTTAAATAAAAATAAAAAAGCTAAAAACGTGATATAAACTCAACAGATTCGCGTTTTTAGTCATATAAAGTATTTTTTTATGAAAGAGGAGTAAAAAATGGCCAAGCAAAGCCGCGCAGGAATGTTAGCTCAACCATCAGATCTTATCAACGTTGAAACATTACGCAATAACTATTACCAAATCCAACCTGATACGGATAATGCTAGCCAATTAGTCATTTTTGGTACATCAGGTCATCGCGGAAGCTCAAACAAAGGCACATTTAATGAGGCACATATATTAGCCGTTGCTCAAGCAATTGCCGAATACCGCAAAGCGAACAACATTACAGGCCCTTGCTTTATTGGTCAAGACACCCATGCCTTATCAGAACTTGCCTTAAAATCAGTGCTTGAAGTTTTTGTCGCCAATGAGCAAACCGTGGTTATGGCTCGTGATTGGGGTTATACGCCAACGCCTGTGATTTCGCATGCCATTTTAACTTACAATCAAAACAAACAATCACAGCTATCAGACGGCATTGTTATCACTCCATCGCATAATCCACCAGAAGATGGCGGAATAAAATACAACCCAACCAATGGTGGACCTGCGGATACTGACATCACCAAACAAATTGAAAACCGCGCCAATGAATTACTGAAAAACAAACTCAATGGTGTAAAACGTGTCACCTTAGACAAGGCTCTAAATTCAAATTACATCCACACCAAAGAATACGAAACCGACTATATCAACGATCTTGAAAATATCTTAGATCTCTCTCTTATCAAATCATCATCGCTCAAAATCGGTGTTGACCCATTGGGTGGTGCTGGTATCACCTATTGGCCACGCATTGCCGAAAAGTATGGCATCAACCTTAATATTGTTAATAACAAAGTCGATCCAACTTTCAGCTTTATGCATCTAGATCATGACGAAGTTATTCGTATGGACTGCTCAAGCTGTTGGGCTATGGCTGGATTATTAAAATTAAAAGATCAATTTGATTTAGCCTTTGGTAATGATACCGACTTTGATCGTCATGGCATCGTGACACCAAAAGGGCTAATGAACCCAAATGCCTACCTTTCAACCTGTGTTAATTACTTGTTCCAAAACCGTCCACAATGGCACAAAGATATTGCTATTGGTAAAACACTAGTCACAAGCTCAATGATCGACCGAGTTGCTAATAGCTTAAACAAACAGTACTTAGAATACCCAGTTGGTTTTAAATGGTATGCAGATGGGCTTTACAATGGTAAACTTGGATTTGCTGGCGAAGAAAGCGCAGGCGCATCGTTTTTAAGAACGAATGGTAAAGTATGGTCTACCGACAAAGATGGCATTATTTTATGTCTGCTTGCTGCCGAAATGACGGCTAAACTAGACAAAAATCCACAAGAACAGTACCAAGAACTTGAAGATAAATTTGGTGTTTCTTATTATGGACGAATCCAAGCGCCAGCCTCGTTTAGTGAAAAACAAAAACTAGCCAAACTTGATGCCAGCCAACTAACCACCGACAACTTAGCAGGTGAAAAAATCACTCAATGTTTAACCACTGCACCAGCTAACAATGCTGCAATTGGTGGGCTTAAAGTGATAACCAAAAACGGCTGGTTTGCCGCTCGCCCATCAGGAACAGAAGATGCTTACAAAATTTATGCAGAAAGCTTTATAAGCAACGAACATTTAAATACACTCCAACAAGAAGCCCAAGAAATTGTAGCAAAAGCGATTAAATAACCGAAAAAAAACAAACGCAATAAAAAGCAGCAACTATTTGGTTGCTGTTTTTTCACATAATCCTTTTATTAGAAAGATATCAAAACAAACACACAAATAAAATCAATATGTTTTCTGAACAATTTTAAGCTAAAGCGGTAGAATTTTTCATATAAACAGCTCAGGTAGAATACTGATTTTATTAAAGTTTTTAAGTGAAATCAAATAACTATTGGTTGATTTTTTTATTGTGGTGAATTAAAAAAATGCTTTTGCACTTTATGCAAAAGCGTAAGCCTTCAGTATTGCTAGTCGAATCGCTTTTTTTGCTTTCAATCATTAAAGTACCCACAGCAAACTTTACCTATTTGAACTTATCTTTACGTTGGTTTTGTCTTTTATTAACACCATAACTTCTATCTACCATCTACACCTTACAAAGCATTAAAAACACAAACAGCCGCAGTACTGTCAACACTGCTCTTCCAGACAGAACGACCTGCTGGGCTTATCTCGTGCCAATAAATTATATTATCATGGAGATCTTTTTTCCTGTCACTTGACCAAAAAGAGGAGCCAAAACCCCCATCAATGTAATTATGCAAAGGTCCCCACTCTGTAAGAAATCCAGCTCCTATTCGGCGTTGATAATGTTTATAACTTGAAGACGGTTTAGCTCCACGTCCAGATTCACCTTCATTAGTCAAATCACTTGTCTGTGGAAGACGATAACCTATACTATTACACCAAGATTCTTGATTAGAAACTATATCTTTTTTATTTCGACTAACGAACCATTTCCTTAATTGAAATCCATATTTTAATACATTACCACGACTATCCTTACCCACTAATTCAAACGTTTGTGGTAAACTTGGCTTGGAAATTATACTGGGAGTGTCTGACTGTTTTTGACTACTCCTTGCTGCAGGCCCTGTTAATTTAACGCGTGCTACGACTTTCCTTCTATCGTCATTAGGAATCCATCTATCACTAGCTACAACATTTGTTACCGTAGCAGTTATTCCCCCCAAAGTAACGGCTTCCCAAGTCAACTGACCAACGTCAACTCCACCTATGATGAAATCAAAATATAAATTATCAGCTCCCGTTGTCGGGAAATTTTGACTGTATGAGTCTGAATGGGTTGATTGAACTAAAAATCCTTTTTTGTCGTTCCATATTTCGGCTGGACCAGCACTTAATCCGTCCCCCCAAAATAGATTCGGTCTTACAAAACAAATGGTTGGCGATGCCTTCGGTTTGATATAATATGCTACTTTACGACCTATAAAGGAGCTGGTGTTTGGTATGCCGTAATAAGTGCTTATATTACCGTCTGTACTACTTAATTCCACTTTATAAGGTGACTTGCAAATATCTAAAACATCATTACGATTAACTGCTTGACCATCACTATCGGTTATCCTGAGCGTTATACTTCCTGTTATTTTAACTCCACCGCTACCTTCTCCATCACCATCATCATCCCCCCAATAATGATAAAGTGTCACTAAGCTGTCTATACTTACTGAATTGGTAGATGCTGGCACCAGCATATTAATATCAGCAAAACTTTGACCATCTATGGGTAACTCAATTGGCTTTGTAGACGAGGAACTATTAATTCTAGGTGTGATTTTACTACCATCGGATAATGTGATAGCCAATAGCTCATCAGTTGTTATAGCCTTAGTCCGACCTTCGTCAAATGTTAAATAAGGCGCACTACCCTGTATAACACCGCTTGTATGAGCCGTTAGTGCTTGAGAGTTCGATGAATACGATAATAACAACAACGGAGTCAAGAACCATACGCTTGAGAATGTAAAAATGAATTTTAGTTGCGGTATAAATAAATCCGCTAATTTCACTAAAGAAATATCAGTTTGTAAGAGTTTTTGATAATTTGAAGATTTAAGAGAATTTAAAATATAGGCCTGCCTATTCTTGCGCCTACGACAATAATCCATTACATTTCACCTATTAATGAATGTTCCATTTCATTTTTATTAACTTATTAAATAAGCTGATTTTCTATCAGCTGTAAAAGTATAATCTTTTGTGAAAATTTTGGCTAGTTTTTTGGCGGACTTTTTTGTAAAGAAATGTAAATAAATTTAAAGAAACATAAAGATAGAAATGATTCAGTTATAAAAATAGGTGAATTTTTTAACTAAATTATGATGTCTGATTTCAGACTTTTTGACTTTTACGGAATGGTTAATATTGCTGATAACATCTAAAACACAAACACGCCCAATAGCCCAGTTTGGCGTGCTAGCTTTACTTCGTTATCGGCATATTTTGGCGCTCTGATAAGGCAAACTTATTAACATTGTGGTGCTATAAGTGTGTTTCTTACTCTAAAATCGCTCAGGTAGACTATTGATTTTATTGTTATTTTTATTTTTCTTAAAAAGAAACAACTTTTTGATCTCTTTCCCTAATTGATGCAATATAGTATTCTAGTAGCTATTATTTGAACATACACCAAACCCAATACACCGTGCACACATTTATTTTGTCTTTACGTAAAGTCTTTTACAGCAGTAATCTTCTTTTTAGTCTTCGGATGTTAATTAGTTTAACTGGTTCGACTTTAGTTCCGTGGTATTTTGGGTATACCTCGCTAGTTATTCCTCTTACGCTTGGTGTTGTGGCAGCTGGTTTGACCGAGATCGATACTCGTTTATTAAGTCGTTGTATTAATTTAATTCTTACATTGTTCTGTTTTACTATTGCCACTTTTTCAGTCGAGTTGTTATTTGATTATCCTGCATTTTTTATTATTGGTTTGGTTTCTTCAACATTTATTTTTACCATGCTTGGTTCGCTTGGGCAACGTTACGGTGTGATTGCGTTTGGATCACTTTTAATTGCTGCCTATACCATGCTTGGGCATAATTTGTTTACTGATAATTACACTTTGCCCTGTTTTTTGCTGTTAGGTGCGCTTTGGTATAATGTTGTTTCGTTAATTGAATCGATCATTCAACCTATTCGCACAACCCAACAATCGCTTTCACAGTGTTTTATTGATTTAGCACAATATCTTGACGCTAAGGCAGCGATGTTTGATCCCGATGAGTCTGACGGTTTTAAAAAACAGACTTTGCAATTAAACAATAGTAATAATCAACTCATTAGTGCTTTTAATAATACAAAACGTTCGCTATTTAATCGTTTAAAAAGCTATCGTGGACAAGCTTATATTAGAAAGTTACTAAGCTATTATTTTGTCGCGCAAGATATTCATGAGCGAGCAAGTTCAGCGCATGGACATTATCAAGCGCTTAGTGTGCATTTTAAACATAGTGATATTTTATTTAGATTTGCTCGTATTTTAAATTTGCAAGCGAAAGCTTGTGCGCAATTGGCAATGACAATTAAGTTAAATCAAACTTATCAACATGATCCGCTGTTTTCACGTTATTTTTCGTATCTTGAAGAAGCTATTAATCAATATCATGCTAGTCATAAAAGCGATATGCTGATGATTAAAGCGCTTAAGAGTTTACATCAAAATTTGCTTTCTATCGATCTGTTACTTGCTAATATTGATACCGAGCAACATTTGCCAAAAGCAGAAGAAGATAATCAATTAATCGATGAAGAACTAACCAGCTTTTATGCTATTTTTGCCAAGATTAGAAACAATTTAACCATAAAATCGGCACTATTTCGTCATGCAATTCGTATGTGTGTGGTGTTTTTTGTTGGTTATATGGTGATTCATTTTTCCGATTTACAGCATGGATATTGGATTATTTTAACCAGTTTGTTTGTGTGTCAACCTAACTATTCAACTACAAAATATCGGTTAAAATTACGCGTAATCGGTACCATTCTAGGGATTATTGTAGGTATTCCGTTGACGTTTTTATTTCCAAGTGTTCCTGAGCAGTTGGTGTTGATTATTATCACTGGTTGGCTGTTTTTTCTATTTAAGAATTCACAATATGCTTATGCTACTGCGTTTATTACGTTACTGGTGTTTTTTAGTTTCAGTTTAATTGGCGAAAGTAGTATTCAAGTTGCGGTCGCACGTATTATTGCAACGTTAATTGGTTGTTTTATTGCATGGTTTGCTGTGAGCTTTATTTGGCCTGACTGGAAGTTTAGAAATCTACCTAAATTAGTGGATCGTGTTTGCCATGACGATAGCCATTACTTAGCGTTAATTGGTCGTCAGTATTTGACTGGTAAAACTAATGATGTTATGTATCGTTTAGCTAGGCGTGCGGCGCATGATAGTAATGCAGATTTGTCGTCATTAATTAGTTTGATGACTAAAGAGCCGCATATGAATCCAGTTGTTATCGATCAGGGATTTCGTTTGTTAACACTTAATCATACGTTGATTAGCTATCTTTCGACTTTAGGTGCGCATCGCGATAAACCTCTTTCAAAACAGACTTTCGATCTATTTGATGATTTGTCAGTCTATATTATTAATCTATTAAGCATTAAAAAGATCGACGGTGAATACCAAGCTATTAAAAAATCCGTCACCGATTATATCGAAACTATTTCGGCTGTTTCAATTGATGATGATAAAACAAATAATGATCTGTTAGTTATGCAACAATTGGCTTTGATTTTGGATATTTTGCCTGAGGTTGTCATGCTTGCAAGTGAATTGGAACATTAAATGGTTTAATAAGGGAATTGAACTTTAAACCACATTACTAGCATTTGAGAATTAATTCATTTATTCTTTTATTGATAAATAATGTTATATACCCAAAATATAAATTGAACCGTATTTTTGTATATTATCATCAATCCATGTTATAAAATCACCAATCATCTGTGAAAAAGAAGATTTATACTTGTAAAAATTATTTGTCATTTCTTGCAAATCATTATCAAAAATAAACTTAAAATCGTATAAGTCATGTTCAAGTTCTATTAGATTTAGAGAGTGATCAAGCTTCTGTTTAAGCTTGATTAATGATGATTTTATTAAGAACCACTGTTTTTTATTAACTTCCGTTTTCCCCCAATGCCCATGGTTTTGATACTTAGGTACATTGTTGTATATAATGCTTTCAATAAAGTTAAATGCGTTTTCTGCCAGATACTTTGATGTTTCGTTCCAACAATAATCTTTAAAAGGAGGTATTGCGAACTCAAAAATTAGCCCCGACATGTTTTCTTTCAAGGATTTTAACCTAAAATCTATCATGTAAATTCTTTCATATTAAAAATGTTATGTACATATAAATACTAGCATATTATTTTTTGATTACTATCAAGCCAACTAATCATATTAAATGTAGCAATAAATCAAAAAAAATGACCTAACGTAAAAATTCTAAGTATTTTACTATAATAATTTTAGTTAAATATGTTTCTCTACAGAATGAAAGTTATTATATATTAAGATTATGTGGTGATGTCATTGAAAAGATAAAGTTGTCATTAAAATTGAACTAAAATATGACGATATTTAAATTATTTCAATCGATTACTCGCTTGGTTATAAACTTCATTACGCTCTCTTTTTCCTATAGCGACAACAATAATAATTAGCACATTATCTTGAACTTGATAAACCAATCGATACCCAGATGCCTTTAATTTTATTTTGTAACAATTAACGATTCCTCGTAGCTTGTTACTTGGTATATGAGGGTTTTCTTTACATTTTAGTAGTTTTTTTGCAAATTGTTGTTGTATTGTTCGATCAAGTTTTTTCCATTCTTTTTCTGCATCCTTTCTAAACTTGATGGTGTATTTCATAAAAAACTTTCCAAATCAATATCAACGAGCTTTTGTTTTTCTCGCTCTTTAACTAATGCAATTAATTCTTGATCATCAATCATATCAAGCATTTTTTCGTAAAGTTCGGCTGGAACACAATAAAATGTAGGTTGATTTCTATTTAAAATTGCAACTGGCAAACCTTGTCCTGCATTCACTGTTGCCATTGGATTTTTTTTTAATTCACTGATACTTGCAGTAGTATCACTCAAAATAATATTAGGCATGATCATATACCCTTGTTTTGTTATGCATATTAAATATAACACCTTAAAGACCTGTTAACAAGTCTTATCAGTGCTTGTTACCCTTTAAAATAATTCTAATTATGTATTATTTATAGTACCAAACGAACCTTACGATCACACTGGAATATTAGTCTTATAACATTTAAAAACTTTATTTAGCATAAAAGAATATAACGCTCTACTGAATAATAAACGCAAAAATACACAATATTATTTTCTACTAGAGTTATGTAATAGCGATAAGGTATTTATATCATAAATCTTTCAGTTGTATTGGTAATTGGTAGTTTGTCTTTTTTAAAAGATAACACAAGTAAACTGCTTGTAAGATATGTGTTACCGCTATTTGTTGTTGACTGAGAATTTTATTTAAAACGGTACTTAATGTGTTTAATCCTAAAGTATCACAATCATATTGAATCGAAATTAATTGCTGTTTTTGATCAGTGAATAATTCAAGTCTTCCAGAACATACCATACTCTCAAGTATCGTTAAAAGTGGTTGAATAATTAAGGTTGAAAGTGAATCTGTCATATAATGATTTTCGCCTAGATGCTTTTTATGCGCTAAATAATTATTTATAATAACATTTTGTTTAGAATTATTTTTTTTACTTTTATGACAGAAGTCTTCAAAATCAAGGTTT
Source organism: Gilliamella sp. BG3 (assembly GCF_046635605.1). NCBI lineage: Bacteria > Pseudomonadati > Pseudomonadota > Gammaproteobacteria > Orbales > Orbaceae > Gilliamella > Gilliamella sp. BG3. Next base: position 24,538 of record NZ_JBIDFE010000016.1, on the reverse strand, counting down.
AATGTTTTGATATCTCCTGTTAGTTGCTCTTTGTAAAGCAATGCAAAAGGCTCTAAATCCAAAAAGTTGTCATTTTTTACACAGTTGACAAATACGGTTAAGGGGTGATTGTTGGTTTCTAAAAAATTCTTTAAAACATCGATACGTAATTTTTCATATTCATCCCAAAAGAGACATAAAAAAAGGCTATTTCCATCATTATCATTTACTTGCCAAACTAAATTTTGTCGAATTTCATCTAAATAAGGTTTATTTGAGCTTGCTATATGAAGAATTAACATCTCATTAAGAGGTGAATCATCTAAATGATTATCTTGTAAATAGTCGCTCAGTATTGACCAATTTTCAAATCCCGCTTTTGATCTAAAATCCTGATAATTGTTATCATTCCACCCTGTTTCTTGTAAAGTAACAGTTGAACCATGAATCGCCAATTCGCCAGTATCTGATAAACGAGGGTGATGAAGCTTTATTGATTTTTGCATCAACATATAAGGAAATGTTTGCCATATTGACATACTGTTCCAAATCATTGTGCGATTAAAATTGATATCGTTTTTATAGGATCTGGCTAATGTTGTTTCTTGGTATTGTTGTTTTTCAATATCCCAAAAGTAGAAAGTTGCACCAATGGCACCTGTTTTACTTTGCCACCAACGACCGCCTAATGGTAATAGCTCAAGGGGCTGTGATTCTGTTTTATATTGGCGTTTTATCCTACCTCTTAATTTGAAAAGTTGTTCACCTTGATGATGTAATAGCATTTCGGTATAGGCTTGTATCTGCCCTAAAAAAAGAAGTATATCTTGTTCTTCAACCGCAAAATGCCGTTTGGCAAGTAACTCAACCAATTGACTAAGATGCCGAAGCATTGCAGCCAGACGAGGTAATCCTTGAGATCTTGCTGACATATTAAGTAATTGTAATTGATCAGCTTGATTATGACTCACATGAGATAAACCTTGATTGATAAGATTACAAATATGCTGTTGAATCTGTTTAATCAAAGTAATTTCATCAGCAGAAAGCTGATCACTTTCATGTGTTATGCTTTGTCGATATTGGATTGGCCACGGCCATGTTTTGTTGTTTTTTTCAAATAGATAAGCAATAGCTGCTAAATGTATTGCCATTTTTTGGTTTGTACAGAAAGTTGAAATCATTCCATCAAAGCCAGTACCCGCCATATAAATAATAGGTGTATCGCTTTCTGGTACAATAATTCGTATTTGTGAATCTTGGTATTCTATCGTAACTAAATGATTTTTTTGCCAACTACACGCAAATTGATAAGCTTTAAAAATATTGGCTTTTCCTGCCTTTTTTAAAAGTTTGGAGGCATCTAATGACAATAATTCAGTTAACACGTTAGCTAAAGGTCTTATTGTTTCAAGCTGTTTTGTACTTATTTTATTATCAGATTTATGCAAATCATTAGATTGATCTAACGGTTTAATTTGATTTTCATCATCGATGTTATTGCTATCGGTAATAGAATGTTCTAACAATGAAGCATTTGATTGTAGCCATAAAACAGCCGATATAATGTGCTTACAATGCCCGTGAGCAGGGCAATTACAACTTGCAGCTTGAATACCTTGAGCAGGTAATCTAACTTGCTGACCGTCTGCATTGAATTCTAAATAATCTTCATTGTTTTTTTCAATTAATTTTACTTTGTTAGCCTCGATATCTTTACGAGCACGGCGAACTAAGCCAATATTGGCATAAAGTGCCAATGATTCTTGATCATAGTTTAAATAGATATGTTGCCAACTCATTGCATAACCTCCGCTAGCCAAGCAGCAAAGTGTTCTGGTGTTAATGCCGCAATTTGCATACCACGGTTAGCTAATTGCTGCGATATTTGCAAATCATAAACAGGATCAGCATTATCATCTAGCGCCGCTAAACCTAACATTTTGACTCTATTACTGTTCATTCTTGAAACAGTTGCATAAAGGTGAATTAATGCTCCTCCCTCACAAAAATCACTTATTAATACCACAATTGTTCGTTGTGGATTTTTAATTTTTTGTTCAGCATAATTGAGCGCTTTGGCAATATTAGTTCCCCCCCCTAACTGAACTGTCATTAAAACTTCCACAGGATCATGGGCTAAGTGAGACAGATCAACAATTTGAGTGTCAAAAACAAATAAATGTAAATTAACAGAAGGTAATTTAGCCATAATGCTAGCACAAACAGCAGAATAGATAATTGAACTATCCATTGAGGCGCTTTGATCAACACATAAAATAATATCCCAAGGTAATTGTTTGTTTGCACGGGAGTTAAAAATCGCATTTTCAATAATCATTTGTTGTTTTTGTTGATCAAAATGTTTCAAATTAGCCTTAATTGTTGCACGCCAGTCAAAATTTTGGTTACAACGTATTTTGGAACGACGAAATCGATTCCTTTTACCTATCAAGGCATTAACAAAATCGGATTTGATTTTTTGTAAAATTTCATCAACAACGCTTTGAATCAGCTCTTTAACTGCCAAATAGACTTCACTTTTTAATTGCCCTCTTAAATTCATTAATAAACGCACAGAGTTCAAATTCGGCTCTAACGCTTTAATAACATTAGGATCGTTTAAAATTCCTTGCAGTTGATAACGGGCAATCGCCTGCTGTTGCATGCGTTCAAATGTACTTTTAGGGAACAGTTTTCGCATTTTATTGAGCCAATTTACTGTGTTAAATACAGAATTTTCATTGCCACCAGGTGAAATCTTTTTTCTAACACTATCCCTACTATCTTCATCACCTATTTTTAAACCTCGCTTGCGGTATTCATGCTGATAAAGATAATTTAATGTTTGTTCTAAGTTATGATCATGTTGGTTAAATGTCGCCTGATTAAGGTGTCCATCTGCATATTTTCCTAATATCAATCGCCATCGCTTAACATGAGCAACATTTTTTTTATCAATGATTTTTTTATTGCCGATCATGCTAAATCCTTACTGTTTAAACCAATCTTGTAGTTGTTGTTGATGAATATATTGGGAGATAGATAATTCCAAAGAAAGTGTTTTTTGCAATTCTTCTTCACTAAATCTATATTGCTCAATACTCATATCTTCTTTTTTAGCACTATATTTTTTAGAAATTTTTTCGGCAATTATCGCATTTTGTTTCGGTGTGAGTTGCGTAAATGCAAGTCGTAAATCAGGAAGTATTTCGATAAATTGATCTTGTTTCCAATTTGCTAATAATTCATCAAGGCTTGTTAATAATTGTGAAGAGTGGATAATTAATTCGGGTGCACATTGCATTATCCCCATAAAATAGCTACTTGCCTGTTCATATTGGGATCCTAACTCAAAAGCCATTTTTATTTTGTGGTCAAACTCTGATTGGCTAATTTGAGAGTCCAAATAAGCAATACTATCAATAGCGCCCCGAATCAATGGCGCCTCGCTTAATAACGGTTGTAAACGATGTAAATTCAGGTAAAAATCCTGTTTCAACTTTTTCACATCTAGCTTATCTGGTAGATTATTTATTAAATTTCTAAATAATAATAATGTTTTTAAATTTTCTTGCTGTTGCTCTGTATCGGATTGTTTTAATGTATCAAGTAAGAAAAAGGCTTGTTTTGGTACTTTAGCTAGCAATACTAACAAAGTTGAACTGACATTAAGTGCTAAAAAGTCCCGACCTTGCCATAAATAGAGTAAACGATGCCCACAATCCACTAATGACAATAAATTACTGTCAACTTCTAAGAATGATGATAATTTCACTAATAATTGAGAGAAATAGGTTTGTAATCCCATTAACGCCGCTTGTATCACCCCTTTTACTGCACACAAACAAGATTGTGCCATTCCATCTTCTGTTAATTGCTCTATTGACTGTTGTAGTTTTTGTATAGCAATCTGTTCAAGTTGCGTGCCTTGCTCTGACAGCTCAATTAACCTAGCTTCAACCATTGGAGTCCATAAATATTGCCAATCTTCAAACATAATGGTTAACCTTGTTCCATATTGATAATTTGGTCCGTCAAGACGATTAGCAAATCCAACGTCCAAAAAGGCAAGTAGATGTAAAAATCGACTTCGTTGCCGATGTTCTGGGTTACGGTAAATATCAATATGGGTAGTTTTAGGCAATGTGTCGTCGAGCTTAAAACGGTATTTTTTAAGTGTTGAATAAACTTCATTAACAAGTGGTGGTGAGGCTATATCATTAGGAATTTGTCCTAATTGATTTCCTGATAAGCTACGATAAACTATTTGCCAAAAATCACTGCGTACATCGTGAATACTTCCTTTGATAAAAGCAGATTGAATACCATCAAGCAGATCATAACGACCTGGACCATAATGACCTCGAAGTTCAGCTAATAAACAGGCTTGTTCAATCGCCGACTTTAAAGGGATAAAACCAATTGCATCACTACAATTTTGCTTTTTTCTTAATTTATCAGTAATAATCGATAAAAAATCAATCAATTGTGTTTTTCGATAACATTGGGTTGTTTGCGGTTGATTAGAATTTTGTTCATAAGCTAGCATTGATTGCCAAGATTTTTGGTAATAAGCAGGAGAATTCATCCCTGCTGTATAACCATTTAATGCATCAAGGCGATCAAAACTATAACGAATAAGCCAAGTTCGATCCCTGTCGCCACTTTTCTGCTGTCGATTAAATCGGGTAATATCGGTTCGTTTGGGTAATAGAAGCTTGTTTTGCCATAATCCTTCAAATAATGCTAAAGTATGGAATCCGCCTGTGACCACCACAATTTTTGCATCGGGGGTCGATTTTTTTAATCGCCCAATTGCGGTTAACATGTGCTGTTCTCGTTGGCTCGATCCTTCAGCTTCAAGTGATGATGAATCGTAATCAAGCCTCGCCATTGCACACCAAATAAACGTATCTTCAAAAAATGTTTGCCAATCAGCAAGATCGGTAAAATTTCTTAATTCAAATAAATGCTCCCAAACTTCGTCATGATCACGGCAATGTAATTTCTTAGCCAATTGAGTAATGTATTGGCTATGCTTTAGATAGGTTTCAGAAAGTAATGATTTGCTCTGCAATGATGTGAATTCTTGAGTAACTTGTTCTGCCCAAGGCAGATCAATAAATTGAATTTTTGCATTGTATTGTTTTGCCAATTGCATTGCTTGCCACTCTGGTGAGTAACTACAAAATGGATAAAATACGGAGCGAGTAATTTGATGCGATGGCGAGTTAGCCTTATCATCCTCTTTATATTCTTCACTATATTCTTCATTCTTCTGAAAGACAACTTCGTCTACTTGAAGATCTGTTTGACAAAGTATAGCAATGGGTGGCTCTGTCTTATTATTTAGTAGTTCCTCAAGTTTTTCTGAAAAGCTAGCAGGTGCTTCAATCAAAATATGGGTCGGTTTAATTTGAGTAATCAACTGTCGCAAAGCATAACTACAAGCAGGACTATGATGGCGCACTGGAGCAAAATAGATCTGCGCTTGTTGTAATGCATCTCGACATATCAAAGCATTTTGTAGACGTTGTGGTAATGGTGAGCTTCCCATAATGATTATCTATTTATTATTTCCAGAATTTTTTAGACACCTGGTAGAATGAATGCCATACTGATGAGTTTTTGGCTCTTTCTCGCACCACATTATCCATATAAAATTGAATTCGTTTAATATCATCAGCATTGTCTTTTAAAACTACACCAATAAGCTGTTTAGCAATATGTCCACCCTCAAGGGTGCCCTCATCAAAATAATAGGCATCTAATGCTGAGGCATAAACAATATTGACAGCTTCTGCTGTTGACATCACCGCATCAGGTGTTTTCAGATTAGTGCCTGCTTGTGTTTGCCCCTGTCTTAACTCTTGAAACGTTGTTACTAATAGTTCAATGACATCGACTGGAATAATGATCTGCGATTTTAGTTCACCTAATTCCTGGTTAAGTTGCATTTGAATTAATTCTATTTCAAAGTTTTTATCAGTAATTGGGTTAACGGTTTCAAAATTAAAGCGACGTTTTAATGCAGCCGACATCTCATGTACACCACGATCTTTTAAATTTGCCGTACCAATAAGATTAAAACCTGGTCGAGCGCTAATTTTAGCATGCTGTCCCATTTCTGGAATCATCATTTGCTTTTCTGACATCAATGACACAAGTACGTCTTGAATTTCAGGAGGACAACGTGTTATTTCTTCAAAGCGCACAATTTTACCTTGCTGCATACCGTGGTAAATTGGCGAACCAACTAATGCTCGTTCAGTTGGTCCTTCTGCTAATAATAAAGCATAATTCCAAGAATATCTGATATGATCCTCATTTGTCCCTGCCGTACCTTGAATAGTTAGGTTTGAATCACCACTGATTGCTGCAGCTAGCAGTTCAGATAACATCGATTTAGCTGTACCTGGTTCGCCAACTAACATTAAACCTTGTTTACCAAGCAAAGAGACTATTGCTCGATCAACAAGGGGATCGTCACCAAAAAATTTGCGACTGATGCCAACCTCTTCATTACCTAAAATAAACGTTCGTACCGATTTTGGTGATAACTGCCAGCCTTGAGGTTTATTGTTATTACTATCCAATTTCAGCAACTTATTTAACTCTTTAGCATAACGTTGTTCTGCACTTAAGCGAATGGCTTGTGTTTGTTTTACCATAACCCTTTCTTCTCCCACTCTGGATCAAAACCGCTTGAAGCATTAGCAACAGCCATATAATCAGCATAAGCTTCTGCTAGTAATACTGGCGGCACATCGTTGATATCAATTGCATTACCGTTTTTCCCTTGCTTTTTACTAAAATATAGATTGTAAAGTATAACGGGAATATTCTCTTCTGGCACATAGCTACCACTAAATTCAATATTGATATAAAGCTCAAGCTCGCTAAAATATTTATAATAGCCGTAAAAGCAAGCACCGTCTTCAATGTCTTCTCGCTTATACCCTTGTTTAATTAATATATTTCGTATTGTAAAACTGTCTGTTAGCCACCCTTTACGATCATCAATAATATTTTCTTCAACATGGCTAACATCAGGCAACGAATGGTTAAATTGTGTAAGTAGTAGCGGAACTTTGTAATCTGCAAGATGTTTTTGCCATGTTTTCACTACTTCGTTAGTTAACAATGCACTATGTGCAACAGTAACATCGTTTTCTTTACTAAGCGTAATCTCATCATCATTTAAATCAATTAAACTGCCATCTTCGGTTGGACGAAAACTCTTTATAATTACCCCTGATTCATTCACTTCAAGCCATACTAAATGTTGAATTAATCGATTCATAATGGGATGGTTATAGAAATATTCTTGCCACTCTAAAACTGACCAACGTCGTTGCAAACACATGGCTTCGTATAGCCGCGTTATTTGTAATTCAATTAACTGTTTCAGCTCTTTTTTACTATTACTAAATTGTTTTTTTGCTTCTTTAACAAGTGTTTCATCTTCAGATTTTCTTGCTTCGGGGAGTGTTTTAATTTCTTTACCTTCGGCGTTTTTTAATACAAATTTAAATTTATCATCTAATGTAGCTGTAAAAATTCGCTCACCATAATCAAGGCTCAGTACGCCCGATTCATCTAAACCTGCTGTTGGAATGGTGCGATCAGCCAGTTCATCAGCCGTCCACTGTTTTTGCTCAGCAATTTGGTTAATCAATAATTTTGCTTTTTTTTGCACGGACGGCGTTCGATAACGACGTGCAATTGATAATAAAAATTGAATAATAAGCGGATCGTCACTAACGGCTATTGATTCAAGCATGGCTTCAATTTGTCCACGCCTGATTTGATAGTTTTTAATATAGTTTTTTATTATCGATACGGCAGTATTACCTTGTATGCCTCCAATTAGTGATAATATCCCCTTTGATTTAATAGCTGAACCAATCACACGGGAAAGCACTTCTTGCTTTATCATTTCGAAAGCTTCGCTTAAAGTCATATTTTCATATTGACCATAATACTCGGGATAACGGTTTGCATAATTTAAATAATCTTTCAAACGCTGTTTTGCATTTAAGTTTGCCTCTATTTCGGCTTCTTCAAGTGTTGGCGTTAGTGTGTCTTGCTTAATAAAAGCCTGTAAAATAAATACACCTAATTCGTGTTGACTTTTGATGCTTAAAAGTCGGGTATAAATGATTAATAATGGATTAGCAGGCTCTTTTAATTTTATCGCAAGCCAAATCCACCAAGTGATAATTTGAGGGTAAACCACCTTACCATTTTGCCAAGTTAATGCTGGAATTAAGTTTTCATCAAGCCATTTGGCATCTGCTGGTTTTTTGCCTGTTAAGCCTTTTTGTGCATCATCTAATAATTTTGTTGGCGTTAAATATTGGTTTATATTTTCACCTAAACTTTCAAGCGCAGCTAATAATGTTGCTTGTACAGATTCAGATTTCTCTTTGTTTAGCGCATTATTCAGTGCTTTAATTGATGATTTCTGTCCTAATTTTACCAACCACTTGGCAGCTAAAATACGCTGAGCTTGTTTGGTTGATATTAATGCCTCTTCCACTCGGTAATGAATATCAGGCAACATACTCAATGCTTTTTGTGCTAATAAACGTAATGATTGAGTTTCACCTAATGCCAGTTCAAGTAAATAAGTCACATATTTAGCTAGTAACTTCGGGAAAAAAGTTAATATTTTTATCCCTCGCTCTTTCTCAAAGAAATAATCACTGTTTTGCAGTTCTTGATTTGGCAGTAGTCCTAATGCTTCATCAAGATAAACGGAATTTTCGGCAAAAAATGGCCAAACTAAATTAGGATCGACCTCAGCTGTGGTTTCATAATAATAATTCATTAAAAATGCGGCAGCGATGGTACGTTTCGCATCTGGCACATAATCTATTTTATTCATGACTTCAACTAACTGGCGTAAATCAGTACGTAACAAGATTTCATGATGAGAAAAACTTAAACCTAAATAAAAGGAATTAGGCTGATGATGACAAATTTTTTCCGCACGTAATAAGTGGTAAAGATTAAATTCAGGTAACGATGGCAAGCGCCCTTTATTCAAAATAACATCATAAATTAATTTATTTTTTATATCCGCCTGTTTGATATCACCTTTACCATTTAAACAATCAAAAATCGCATCTAAATCAGTAACAGTAATTGTTTTTAATTGCGCATAACGCTGTTGTTCAGATGTGATTTTGTAACCATATTCTTGGTTATATTGAATTTCCTGTTCTGCTTTCTTTTGCTGTTGGACTAATATTTCTTGGTAGTTTTGTTGCAAAATATCTCGCGCTTTAGAAGGTAAATTAACTTCAACGATCGATTCAAAAGGAGGAATAATTAATCCGATTTCTTGCTGTTTAGCATCCTCATTGACACTTAATCGTGATAAAGCCCCTTCGATGGTTTTTATTACGGTTTTATTCGTCTGACGGGTTAATGCTTCTTCTAAAATCTTGCGATTAACAGATAATCTAACTAATAAGTTTATCGCACGGCAACGTTGCTTAGGCGTTCCTTGATCTAATAAAGCTTGTAATTCAGCTTGTATTATGTCAATAGGTAAACTTAGTAACAAGGTTGTTGCTAACTCACTGATTGCTTTTATATTACTTGTTGATTGTTTTACAAGCAAATCAATCACATCTTGTTTAAGTTTGTCTTGATTAGCAATATATTGTAATTGCTGTAATTGACCAGCTCTAGATAGCCCCTGTTCAGGCAAGGTTTTAAACCATTCAAGATGTTCATAAATATAGGGCAATAAACCATTAATCATAAACACATAATAAAAACACTTTAAATAAGATTCTGGTGTTTGTTGACGGTCAAAAATAGCAAATAATAGTTGTTTCCCTAGCCCTTTTTGTTCTATTTCGAGCAATTGATGTAATTGTTGAACAGACCAATTTTGACGTTCAAGAATAATTTTTTCAGCACTTTGATTATAGCTAAACAAAGTTGAAACCAATCCATCTAAAAATAGATATAAAAACCATAATGGTAAATTTGGCGTGATCACATCAATATTTTTTTGTTCTGAATAAATGCGACTTTGCTGCATATTTTCAATATAGGTTGCTGCCAATACCTTACCAAAACGGATAATCTGTTCTGGCGTATAGTTATCCGTCCATTGTTGATAAAATAGCGCTCTTGCTTTTATTGGTTGTTTTTTCTCAGTGGAATAATAAATGATATTAGTCGCACCTGGAAAGCCTAGGCGCCCATAAACTCGCTTTGCATTATTATACGTTTGTGATAATTGATTTAAATCCTCTAAAACTAGAGGATCTTGACCTTGTAAAATATATTTACAAATGCGCTCAGGAATCAATTTATCTAACCCCCGCAAAATCTCAAAACACGCTAATAAATTGCGCTCATTATTGTCAACAGTATCCTTTACCATATTAATTTATCTTCCCAATCAGGATCAAAGCCACTACACGCATTTGCAACCGCCATATAGTTAGCATAACCTTCAGCGAGTAACACTGGAGGCAATTTATCGAGAGCTATTGGTCTATCTTTTAAACCTGGCTTTTTACTAAAATAGAGGTCAAAAAGAGCAACAGGGATATTTTCTTCTGGTACCATGCTGCCACTAAATTCAATATTAATATACAGGTTAAGACTAGAAAAATACTTATAATAACCATAAAAACAACCTGCATCTTCAACATTGTCACGCTTATAATCCAATTTGGTTAAGATTCCACGTATCGTGAAACTGTCAGTTAACCAACCTAAACGTTCATCAATAATGTCATCTTTAACTTTACTTATATCTGGTAATGAGTGAGTCAATTGATCAAATAGCTCGGGGACTTTGTAATCTTTAAGATGATTTTGCCATTTTACTGTGGTAGCACTTGGCAACACTGCAGAGTGGGCAAGGGCAATGCGATTACCTTCATTTAGTTCTATTTCTTCATCTTCAGTTGTAATTAAGCTACCATCCTCAGTTGGTCTAAAGCTGTTTACTATCTGTCCATTTTCATCTAATTCAAGCCAGATTAAACGTTGAATAAGCCGTCCTACGATAGGATGTGGCTGTAAGTATTTTTGCCAATCCTCTACTCGCCATTGACGCTGTGTACACATAGCTTCATAAAAGCGGGTAATTTGCATATTAAGCAATTGCGTTAGTTCTTTTTTACTGTTGGAAAACTGTTTTTTTGCCTCTTTCACTAAGGCTTGATCTTCGCTTTTTCGGGCTTCTGGTAAGGATTTAATTTCGTCACCATCTGCATTTTTTAAATGCCATTTAAACTTATCATCAAAAGTAGCTGTAAATGTGCGTTCACCATAATCAAGGGTTAACACACCATTATCATCTAGCCCTGCGGTAGATATGGTGCGATCAGCTAGTTCATCAGTAGTCCAGCCATTGCGTTCTGCAATACTTTCTACCAATAAGCGGGCTTTTTCTTGTACAGATGCAGCACGATAACGGCGGGCAAGCGATAACAAGAGTTGAATGATCAACGGATCATCACTTTGAGCAAGCGGTTCAAGCATCGCTTCAATTTGCGCTCGTCGTTGTTGATGATCTTTCATAAAACTACGTAATAACGAAACTGCAATATGACCTTTAATACCACTAGTTAATGCTAATAATCCTTTCGCTTTAATGGCTGAACCAAGATACACTGCCAAAGCCTCTTTTTTTATCTCTTCAAATACTTGTTCAAAAGTAATATTGGCATAACTAGGGTAGTATTGAGGGTGTTGCTGGTAGTAGCCAATATATCGCTGCAATCGCTTATCGGCTAATGAATTGGCTTTTGCTTCGGCATCTTCCAACGTTGGCATTCGCGTATCTTGCTTAATAAAGCTTTGTAAAATAAATTCGCCTAATTGCTGTTGGCTTTGCTGACTTAATAAGCGACTATAAATAATTAACAATGGATTAGCTGGATCTTTTAACTTGACCGCTAACCACGCCCACCATTCAATAATTTGAGGATCAACTACATCACCATTTTTCCATGTTAATGGCGGAATTAGATTTTTATCAAACCAGTCAAAATCAGCAGGTTTTTTACCTTTTAAGCCTTTTTGTGCATCGGTTAATAATTTTTTAACGGTTAGATGTTGACTAATATCTTCGCCTAATTTTTCTAAAGCGACTAATAAAGCAGCTTGTACAGTTTCGCGTTTTTCTTTTTTTAAGGCATTATTTAATGCTTTAATTGAAGATTTTTGTCCTAACTCTGCTAACCAATTAGCGGCGGCAATTCGCACCTCTTGCTTTGCTGATGTTAAAGCTTGTTCAACTTGGCAATGAATATTAGTAATCACACTTAAAGCGTTTTGTGCGGCATAGCGTACTTGTTTACTTTCGCCCAAAGCTAATTCAAATAGATAAGCAACATATTTAGTTGGAATATTTGGGAAAGTTTGTAATATTTTAATGGTACTTTCTACATCAACATTAAGATAAGACAAGGCTTCTTGTTTGGGAGCAAAACCTAAGGCCTCATCAAGCAAAAATTCGTTTTCAGCAAAAAATGGCCATAATTTGTGTGGTTCATTTTCATAGACATCGTGATAGGTATCTTTGGTTAAAAATGGCACAGCAACGACATAGGGCACATGCTGAGAATAATTGAGTTTTACTAATACATCTGCAATTTGTCTAAGATCTAATTTTTTTATAAATTCATTTTTTTCAAATAATCTTTCGAAATAATAAACGCCTGTATCTTTATCAGCTAATTGAGTCACTCGTAATAGATGAAAAAGCGTAAATTCAGGTAGATTCTGTAACCTTTTTTTGGCTAATAAAAATTTAATATCGATATTTTTATTGATTTTTTTGAGTAACGCCGAATATTCAATCTTACCATTTAAATAGTGATAGACATCATCTAAATCCTGTGAGGTAATCGTTTTTAACGTTTTATAGTATTTTCTTGCCCAATTATATGGAAGGTTATATTTTTTGTTATCTTCAACTTCTTTTTGTGCCGCTTTTTCACTTTCTATTAAATGTTCTTCATAATTTTGCTGCAAAATATCACGAGCAATAATGGGTAAATCAACATCATCGATTGGCTCAAAATCAGGAATGATTAAAGTTGCTTGTTGTTCGGCTGTATTTGCACTTTCAAGTCGTGATAAAGCACTTTCTATCGCAGCAATGACCGTTTTGTTAGTTTCGTTAGCTAAGGCTTGTTGTAAGATTGTCGAATCGGAGGATATTCTAGCCTGTAATGCGGCAGCATGACTACGCTGCTTAACTGTGCCAGCAGTTAACAAACGTTGTAAATGGGGCTTTACTATTTCGACAGGGGAACTAAGTAACATTTCAGTTGCTAGCTGATTGACTTGTTTGGAGCTATTTAATGACTGCACAGCAATAAAATCAATCAGTGGCATTTGTAGTTCAGGATGCTTTCGAATATATTTTAATTGTTCGACTTGCCCTAATATCGCAATATCTTGATTCGGTAATTGTTTGAATAATTCGATATGCTCAATAACATAAGGTAATAGACCATTAATCATAAAGAAATATTGAAAACAGCCGCTATATGTAATATTTTGGCGGTCAAAAATAGCAAATAATAACTTTTTACCTAATCCTGATTCCTCAATCTCTAACAACTGATGCAATTGTTTAATTGACCAATTTTTTCGCTCATCAATCCGCTCTTCATTGTTACAACAAATCGGTAACGTAGTAATCAATCCATCATATAACAGGTATAGAAACCAAGAGGGTAACTCTGGAGTAATAAGTTTAATAAAACGTAAATTACCACATAACGCCGTTAAAACTCGTGCAAAACGGATTATCTGTTCAAAAGTATAATCATCAGTCCACCGCTGATAAAAAGCCATTCTTGCTTTTTCGGATGAATTGGGTTCGTCACAAATATTTGTATAATGAAGGTCACAAGGTCTTCGAAGTAACTCATAAAGTTTAGTAGCCGTGTTTGAAGACTGACACAATTGATTTAAATCAACTAATACATTTAGTTCATCACCCTGTAAGATATATTGAGTAATGCGCGTTGGCATGGTTTTATCCAGTTCTTTTACTGGGTCAAATATAGTGGTAATTAATTGTTGTGATGATAATTCATTTATTTTTTTCATATTCCTTTCTTCTCCCATTCTGGATCAAATCCGCTACATGCCTTAGCAACAGCCATATAATCAGCATAACTTTCTGCTAGTAACACACGAGGATCTTTGCTAATTTCAATTGTGTTATTTTTAATTGTATCCACATCACCGATAACAAAAGGTGTAACGCTTTAATAACTATTGACATTGCTCCTTTAGCCAGTTTATTTCTTGCGTCCAAATATCAGGATCAATGGTTTCTAAGATAAGAGGAATTTCGTCAATTCTTGGATCTTGCATAATATATTTAAATGCAGTTTCACCAATATTGCCTTTGCCTAAACTGTGATGGCGATCGACATGGCTAGCAAATTCGCTTTTAGCATCGTTTAAGTGCATGCCTCGTAAGTATTGAAAACCGACTATTTTTTCGAACTCAGCAAAAGTTTCTTGGCAAGCTTGTTCGGTACGTAAATCGTAACCAGCGGCAAAAGCGTGGCAAGTGTCAATGCAAACTCCAACTCTGCTTTTGTCTTCGACTTGGTCAATGATTTGCGCAAGATGTTCAAATTTATAGCCTAAGTTAGAGCCTTGTCCAGCCGTATTTTCAATAACAGCAACCACATTTTGTGTTTTGTCGAGCGTAATGTTTATCGATTCGGCAATGCGTGCTAGGCATTCATCAACCGATATTTGTTTTAGATCGCTTCCGGGGTGAAAATTGAGTAATGTTAATCCTAATTGTTCACAACGTTGCATTTCGTCTAAAAAAGCAGTGCGTGATTTTTCAAGCTGTTCACTATCGGGGTGTCCTAAATTAATAAGGTAACTATCGTGTGGCAAAATTTGTTTGCTGGTAAAACCATATTTTTCGCAGCGTTTTTTAAAGCTGTCGATGGTGGCTGTTTCAAGCGGTTTGGCGTGCCATTGTCGTTGATTTTTGGTAAATAACGCAAATGCGGTTGCGCCAATTTGATAGGCATTTATCGGGGCGTTATCTACCCCACCTGCTGCACTTACATGTGCACCAATGTATTTCATTTTTTGTCCTAATAACGTTGTTAGTTTATGATTAGCGGATAATTAGTTCGAGCCGCTATTGCGTTGTAGCTGATCACGCAAATTAGGCGGTACACCTTTAATAACCAGTGAGTCAGTCTGTGGATCCCATTTTATACGTTCACCTAACAAATTTGAATCGAAGCTTAAGGTTAATCCGCCACCGCTGCCCGAGAATTTTTTAAGTTGGCGCAATGCACTACGATCAACGGGGAATGTGTCTTCTAAATCGTATTCACTATTTTTGACAAATTCAATAAAGTTGTTATCGTCACTTGTTGGTAGTTCGTTGGCTAGATTTTTTAGTTCAATTTCTTCACCAGCTTGTAATTGAGCTTGACAGTAATTGTAGACGCTTTCACGTGCGTTGGTTTTGTCTTGTTTGTCAAATTGCATTTCTTGGCAGTAATCATCTACCGCTTTAACCAGTGTTTTGTTTTGTGCTTTCGCATCTAATCCTTCATTAGCACCTAGGTAGTCCATAAAAAAGTCAGATACTTTTCGCCCTACTCGTCCTTTTAAAAAGGTTAAATATCGTTTTGAGTCGGCTTGGGTTTCCCATTCGGTCATGTCTATACGGGCAATAATATCGGCATGGTCAATGTCTAGATATTGCGTTTCGCTAATATCTAAGTCTTCATTAACTAACATACTTAAACAACTATTTAACACCGCAATAATTAAGTATTCAACCGCTAAATAACGATATTGGCAAAACACCACCGTTCCTCCTTCTGCAAAAGGATATTTGGCAAGTTCGTTGCGTAGTTGTTTGGTTGATTCTTGGCTGAAATGTAAAAAATCTTGATTGCCTAGCCGTAGTTCTTTTAGTGATTGTTCAAATAAGCTTTCGCTATTAAATAATCCATAGGCTTTGCTTTTGTTATTATAGATGCGGTTGATATCTTCAATTAGATTAACAACCGCTTGCTCGTTGTCGAGCATTGAGTCACGAAGTTGTAGTTCAATTTCGGTGTCGCTTTTTCTAATTAATTTATGCAGTATGATCTTTTCTATTTGTACGCTCATTGGTGAGGTTCCTATTGGATCGCTATAATCATCATTAAGGACATTATTTTATCAAAGCGCTGAAAAAGTGCTATTAACAATTTGCCAGTCTGTTAAACTAGCACAGTTAAATTGCATAAATCTATACTGAAACGTATAGTTACCTGAAACTTTTTGACAAGATTTAACTACACGTAAGCGCAGTCGCGATAGCAAGGTTTAGATAATCGCTATCAGTTATAATCATTAAAATTAAGAAATAAGTAAAAATCGAAAACTGAATTTATTATTTTGCTAATATACCTAACAAGCAATTTGGGGGTATCATTATCAATGTAAAATAATGATTATGCTTTTTATACTGAAACGTATAGTTACCTGAAACTTCTTTACAATATTTATCAACGGAAAATTAAAAGCAATGGCTCACTCTATTGATGTTTATAATGATTTTAAAAATAAAAAAATCAGTGCACTATTTTGGCAATATGCGCTGCCAGCAGTGATTGGAACGATTGTTAATACACTTTATAATATTATTGATGGCATTTTTATTGGCCATTGGATCGGGCGCGAGGCGTTAAGTGCTGCTGGTCTTATTTTACCTGTGATGAATTTAGCAGCGGCAATTGGTATGTTAGTTGGAATCGGTTCGGCCAGTCGGATTTCAATTTTTTTAGGTCGTGGTGAAAACGACAAGGCCGAAAAAGTCGCTGGTACGTCGTTTATGCTAACTGCGCTGCTGAGTGGTTTTACGCTGTCAATGCTGCTTATTTTTATTGATCCCGTGTTACGTTTTGTCGGTTCTAGCCCTGTTAACCATGTTTATGCTAGAGAGTTTTTAGAGATTTTTCTACCTGGTAGTATCTTTTTAACCCTCACTTTTAACTACAACAATATGATGCGTGCAAGTGGTTACCCTTTTAAAGCCATGGTAACTATGTTTGTCAGTGTGATTGCCAACATTATTTTGGCACCGATTTTCATTATTGGTTTAGGCTGGGGAATGCGTGGAGCTGCAATGGCAACAACGTTGTCGATGATGATTAGCTTTGTGTTTGTTATGCAACATTTTTTAAATAAGAATAGTAATATTAAGCTTTATCGTCGTAATTTTAAGTTGGACCTTTCAATTGCAAAATCGGTTATATCAATCGGTTTATCGCCTTTTTCAATGCAAATGGCGGCATCAATCGTTGTAGTGTTTATTAACTGGCAACTTAATCGTTATGCTCCACTTGCTAATGTGTCGGGCGATGATTCAATTGCTGCTTTTTCTAATGCTAACCGGCTTATTACTTTAGTGATTATGATTGTCATTGGTATCAACCAAGGTATGCAACCTATTATTGGTTATAATTATGGTGCTAAAAATTATGATCGCGTTAAAAAGACTTTCTTTTATGCTGTGAAAGTAGCAACGGTTGTAACTTCGCTCGGTTTTGTATTAGGATTTTTTATTCCAGATATGTTGGTACGAGCTTTTAGTTCCGAGGAAGATTTAGTGCAACTTTCGGCTATTGCATTACGATTTACTACACTCTCTTTTATTTTTGTTGGCTTTCAAATGGTTACCACTAGCTTTTTCCAATGTATTGGTATGGCAAAAATTTCGATTTTATTAAGTCTTTCAAGGCAAATTTTGATTTTGTTACCAGCACTTTATATTTTACCATTATTTTTGGGTTTTGATGGTGTTTGGGCTGCTGCCCCAACAGCCGATCTGTTATCAACAGGTACAGCTTGCCTTGTGCTTTATTGGTATTTTAAATCACTCAAGAAAAGACATTGTTGTAATTAATACTGCCGTTTAAGTTAATCAGGGCTTAACGCCCTTTTTAATTTAGCCCAATTTTATTTACTGAAGTCGTTTTTATTTTTGTTCACAAAATTCATGCTTAATTCCATTTTCACAAGCTTTTTTAAACAATTCTTTCGCTTTTTTGGTATCTTTTTTAACATCATAGCCATTAAAATATATCACACCAAGATTCCATTGTGCGTAAGGATCATTTTGCTCGGCTGCTTTTTCCAACCAAATTTTAGCTAAACTATAATCTTGTTCAACAACTTTACCATCAAAATACATATCACCTAAAGAATATTGAGCATTTACATTGCCATTTTCGCTCGCTTTTTGATACCATTCCAAAGCTTTCGTTATATTTTGTTCAACACCTTGGCCTTTTTCGTACATATACCCTAAATTAAATTGAGCTTCGTCGTCTTTTTCTGCTGCTTTTTGAAACCATTCAAAAGCTTTGGTGTAATCTTGTTCAACTTCTTCACCTTTATAATATAAGCTAGCGATATTAGTCATAGCATATACAATACCTTGTGCCGCAGCTTTTTCGTACCATTCTATTGCTTTTTGCGCATCTTTTGTGACAGAAATACCATAAAGGTACCTAACGCCAAGATAAAATTGTGCTTCTGGATTATTTTCTTCTGCCGCTTTTTTGTATAATTCGTCAAAACTCAAATCTCGAAAATCTTGAGCATAAGATGGGTTTGAGAAACATATGAACAATAAAAATAATGCAACTAATTTTTTCACGTTATATTGCTTATTAGTAAAACTTAATGAAGTTAAAATATATATTTTAATTTATTATAAACTAAAATTACTGAACTATTTTTAGTAATATCAAAATAAAACAAAAGTCTATTAATTCCGTTCAGTATTTCGTATTGTAGCCTTATTATGTCGAAGCCGATAAGTTTGTAATACTCGATAAGGTCACAAACATAAGACACAGAAAAATCAATATAACCCCAAACCACCCAACTAATGACATTTGTTCGCCAATAATTAACATCGCTAATATGGCCGCAATAACTGGTTCTAACAAGCTAATAGTAATAGCTGAGCTGGCTGATATTTTAGATAAACCATAGCCATAAAATAAATACCCAAGAAACATGGGAATCAATGCCATATAAACGCAAACGGCCATATTGGTTAATGAGTCAAACAATGCAGATCCTGTAAGTAGCATAACAGGTATGAGTAAGATGCCACCACAACCAAAAGTCGCGCCCATGGCCGATTTTGTTGCGATACCTTTTAACATTAATTGCCGTGCAGACCATGAATACAAGGCATAAGTGAATCCAGCGATTAAGCCTAGCAAAATGCCAATAGTGATATGATCATATTGATTTGTAGTAGAGTTATTTTCTGAAAAGGCAAGTAAAATTATTCCCAAAATACCACAGCTAGCTCCCATTAACCATTGTTTAGTTAGCCGAAAATCATTGCTAATATATTCAATAATGGCTGAAAGAATCGGCGCAGAGCCAATAGAGACCACCGTTCCTATTGTCACGCCAGACAACCGCATGGAGCTATAAAAAGCTAAAGGGTAAATCATTACCGCAATGGCACCAACAATAAGAAAACCAAAATGTTTGGTTAACAAATGACGATCTTTGATTATTTTGGATATCGCCAATATACATTGTAAAATGCCACCAATGCCCATTGCTAACGAGCCAATAAGTAAAGGTGAAAGCGAGGGAGCAAATGTAGCTGCTGTGCCCGTTGTCCCCCATAAAACAGATGCTAATATGACAGCTAAAATACCAAGTACTTTATTCATTAGATAGGTGATTACTCAATATTTTGTACTTGCTCACGAATTTGTTCTATAAGTACCTTCAATTCAATTGCACTGGCTGTCACTTCAGCATTAATTGATTTAGAGGCAATAGTGTTAGTTTCTCGATTAAACTCTTGCATCATAAAATCCAATCTACGACCTATCGCTTCGTTTTTCTTTAAGATCGAATAAGTTTCTTTAACATGTGTCATTAGGCGATCAAGCTCTTCGGCAACATCAATTCGCTGGGCAACCATCACTATTTCTTGCTCTAGGCGAGAATGATCCAGTTCAATATTAGCTTCAGCCAATTTACTTTTTAAACGTTCTTTTTGCCATTCAAGTATTTGCGGCATCCAATTACGAATCTTATCCACTTCTACGGTAATGGCTTCTAAACGTTTAACAATTAAATCACTAAGCGCTTTACCTTCACGTTCTCGAACAGCTTTAAACTCGTCGATAGCTGTATCAAGTAACGCTAGGATTTCTTGTGATATGCTGTCAAGATTTTGTTCTTTTGCCGACAATACGCCTGGCCAACGAAGTACATCAATCGGGTTAACTTGTCCTGATTGATGCTCTGTTTGAACCCAGTTTGCGGCATTTAAAATTTGCTTAGCAAGATCTTTATTTAACGAAAGTTCTTGATTTTGCGCTGCAGGATCTAATTCAAAACGTAAATTACATTCGATTTTACCACGAGTTAGACGATTACGGAGTCGTTCACGTATCATCGGTTCAAGTGAACGAAACTGTTCTGGTAGGCGGATATAGGTTTCTAAATAACGTTGATTAACTGATCGGAGTTCCCATGAGGCGGTTCCCCAAGATTGATTTAACTCCTTTCTGGCATAGGCGGTCATACTGGAAATCATAATTGCTTCCTAAATTTGTAAAAAACTTGCTGGGCATTGTACCACATATTCTGTATAATATGCTCTTAGCTTAGGCTAAACATCAACCTTATCTTGTTGATGTCCCCCTAAATAATTAGCTCAAAAAAGATATTTTTTAATTGTAACATCTGGAGAATTGCATGCGCCCGTCAGGTCGATCTGCGGAACAAGTCCGCCCTATCAAAATAACCCGTCATTATACTAAGCATGCAGAAGGTTCTGTATTAGTTGAGTTTGGTGAAACTAAAGTACTTTGTAATGCCACTATTGATGAAGGTGTGCCACGTTTTTTAAAGGGTCAAAACCAAGGTTGGGTAACTGCTGAGTATGGAATGCTACCTCGTGCAACCCATTCACGAACTCAACGCGAAGCGGCTAAAGGTAAACAAACCGGTCGCACTATGGAGATTCAACGCCTTATTGCTCGTTCACTACGTGCAATGATCGACCTTAATTTATTAGGTGAATATACTATCACGTTAGATTGCGATGTTATTCAAGCAGATGGTGGTACCCGAACTGCGTCAATTACTGGTGCTTGTGTAGCACTAAATGATGCAATCAACAAAATGGTTGCAGATGGTAAAATTAAGCAAAATCCAATTAAATCATTAGTTGCTGCTGTTTCTGTCGGTATTGTCGATGGCCAAGCAGTGTGTGACTTAGAATACATAGAAGATTCAAACGCTGAAACCGATATGAATGTTGTTATGACTGACGATGGTCGTATGATTGAAGTGCAAGGCACTGCTGAAGGCGAACCTTTTAGTCATGACGAATTATTAAAACTGTTAGAGCTAGCAAAAAATGGCATCAAAACTATTATTGATGCACAAAAACAGGCCTTAAAAGATTAATTGGAGAGGATCGATGAAATCATATAAAAGTGAATTTATTGAATTTGCATTAAATAGGCAAGCATTAAAGTTTGGTGAATTCACCTTGAAATCGGGACGCAAAAGTCCCTATTTCTTTAATGCAGGATTATTTAATACAGGTAAAGATCTGGCTTTATTAGGTCGTTTTTATGCAGCCGCACTAATGGATGCTAATTTAGAGTACGATGTCATTTTTGGTCCAGCCTATAAAGGTATCCCTATTGTTTCATCAACCGTTGTTGCACTATCTGAACATCATAATGTTGACATTCCTTACTGCTTTAACCGTAAAGAAGCAAAAGATCATGGCGAAGGCGGTAATTTAGTAGGTAGTTCGATCTATCAACAACGCGTTATGTTGGTCGATGATGTTATTACTGCCGGAACTGCTATTCGTGAATCGATGAAAATATTAGCAGATAACCAATCTAAACTTGCTGGCGTACTGATTTGTCTAGATCGTCAAGAAAAAGGTCGTGGTGAACTGTCAGCAATTCAAGAAATTAAACAAACTTATCATTGCAATGTAATTTCAATTATTACGCTTGATGATTTAATCCAGTACCTCTATAAAGATCCAGCTCGAAAAGATCAAGTAATGCAAGTTGAAGCTTATCGGTCTGAATTTGGGATAAAGTAATAACAATTTACTTTTCTATATTTATAAAAACTAAAGCCTCGAAAGAGGCTTTAGTTTTTATGTTTTATCTAGAAATTTTTATTATCAGTAAGATAAATTCCACAATAAAGTAAAATAATTGCTTTTATTTTTTTAAGATTTAATCATCATATCAAGCCTTTTAAATTTTATTTATATTATTAATCATGATAATTAATTTATATGAAACAAGTAAATTGCTAGAATAATAACTAATAATCAAATGTTTTCAAATTAAATTAAATAGAAATATAAGTAGGTATAAATATGGAAGAATCTTTTAAACCCCGTAGTTTATCGATTAGTGAATTATTTGGTGATACAAAAAATCTTTATAAAATACCAAAGTATCAAAGACCTTATAAATGGGAAAGTGAACAAGTTGAACAGTTATGGGACGATATTTTAGAATCATATGAAAATGACGTACCAAATTACTTTCTTGGCTCTGTTATTACAGCAAATTCTTATGATGAACCTAATTCCCCTTATATTGATGTTGTCGATGGACAACAAAGATTAACAACGTTAATGATACTATTTTGCGTTATACGTGATTATTTTCCGAATCTTAATCTACATGATAATTTAAATCCCCTTTCTGTAAACATTGATATTATCCGTTCTGCAATAATCTTTAATAGCCGAGCTTCACGTTTAAGATTACACACTCATAGCTCTCATCAATCTGATTTTGAAGCGTATATTTTAAACGAGGGAGCAACAAAAATATTGCCGCCTCCATATAAATATCAAATTAAAAATGATCAAGAACCCAAATTTAAATTTATTAATACCGCACTAATTTTTAAAGAGAAATTAAATTCTTTACCTGAAAATAAACTTGGAGAGTTAATTAATTACTTGTTTTACCAAGTTAAAATTATACGTATCGATTGTACCAGTCGTGATTTTGCTATTAAATTGTTTCAGGTGCTCAATAATAGAGGTTTAGATTTAACTTCTGCTGACTTAATAAAAAGTTTTTTATTAGAAAAGCTTTATAAAAAATATAAAGATGATTTAGCCACTTCAAAATTAAAAGAAGATAGTTTTATGTCTGATTGGCGTGAAATGGAGCAGCTCATTAAACAATGTGACGATATAAGTTTAAATGATTTGTTTATTATTTACGCACATTATTTATTAGGCTCAAATCAAAAAAAATCATTCACTGAAGAGCTACAAAACTTATTCGAAAATCAAGATCCTAATCAAGTCATAGCCTCATTAAAACAATTTGTTATTAATTATTACGAAAAAATATATTGTTCAAAAGATAAAAATATTTATTCATTCCAATATTTGAGATGGAGTAATTATTGGAAAGCGATATTAATGACAGCCATTACAACAAATTATAAAGATTTTGATGAATTAGTTTTTGAACTAAGACGCTTTTATTATTTATATTGGATTGCGGGAAAAACATTATCCCAAGTAAAGCAGACTTCTTTTAATGTCATTAAAGCACTGAAAGAAAAAAAACATATCAATTATTTAAAAGCAATCTTTTCAAATAAGTTAAATTCCGAAAAGATTTATGAATTAGCGATATCTCAGCTAACTTCCAATATGGTTGATAAAGAAGCATGGATTAAACCTCTTTTGATTTTAATTGAGTATGATCTAACCGATCAATCTAATCCTATTTTATTAAAACTTAATAATGACTTGCACCTTGAACATATATTACCTAAAAAATATAAGACTATTGCAGAATGGAATCATATCACCGAAGAAGTAAAAAACAGATGGTTACATAGTATTGCTAATTTGACATTATTAAGCGGTAAAAAAAACATTGATGCTAGTAATAATCCTTTCAATGTCAAAATGATCGTATATCAGGGTAATCATACTAATAACACGACTGCATTTCGCCTTTCTCAAAAAGTATTAGATGATTTTAATCAAAAAACATTTAATCAACAATGGCATGAAGATGCATTAAAAGATCGTTATAATTGGATACTTGCACGATTAGAAAAATTATTAGCTATAGATTTTACATTAGTAAAGCAGATAGATACCCCAAAAATGGCAAAATAATGATCAATCAACTAATATGATGTGTAGGAATCAATTGCGTTGGTTATAGGAAATAGTCAGTTAAACCTACTGTAATAAATTTTCATAAAATAAAATTAACGCCGTATCACCAACAAGCGATATGGCGTTAATATCATAAAGAAAATTATTATCAATTTGAATAAACGTATTACGGCCATTCATTCAACCGTTTGTAATACAAAAAGACCTCATGAAACACTAACTCTACCTGACATATCTTTATATATTTCTAAACTGCCTACACGGCGGTAAACAATTTTATGATAGTTAAAGTATCAAAATAGGTGTTTCTAAATATTGGCC